>JANYKP010000212.1 GCA_025358195.1 Cyclobacteriaceae bacterium | reverse complement strand
CGAGTGGAATCACTGAACGGTGCGCAAATTTCTTAAATTTATTCGAATTGGCAAAAACTGTATTTAAATCTCAAGCCGACAATGCACTCCTAAAGGCATGGGAATTCACTTTGGCCTCCTTCTCAGCAACAGCCCGATCGCTGGTTGCCAAATTTATAAGCACATTTAATTGATCTTTTACCATATAGATTTAATATTTGCACAAATTTAATAATCCCATTAATCGAAATTTAGGCAAATTTTGGTTAATTCTTACACTTGAATCATCTTTTTTAAGATTCAAGAAATTGCGAATGCAACCCTCACCAGTTTGCATTGTCTATTAGTCAAATGAAAAATATGAAAAAGTTATTGTCCCTCCTTTTGTTATTCGCTTCCATCCATGCACATGGCCAGGCCGAAGAGACATACCCCGTTGACCCAGCCTCTGTTGAACAACCAAATGTTCCTAAAGGTGAAGTGCTGAGGTTTACTTTTAACAATTCCAAAATTTACCCCGGCACGACCAGGGAGGTCAGTGTTTATATCCCCAGGCAGTATGTAGCAGATAAACCAGCATGTGTTTATGTAAATCAGGATGGAATTCAATGGAATGCCCCGGTAGTGTTCGACAACCTGATTGCGGCCAGGCAGATGCCGGTAACTGTTGGCGTCTTCGTAACTCCCGGCGTGGTCAAAGCAAAAGACGGGAACATAGCCCTTGACAGATTTAACAGAAGCGTTGAATATGATGGCATGGGCGACACCTATGCAAGGTTCTTACTCGAAGAAATTCTACCGGAAGTCGAGAAGCATCAAACTGGCGACAGTCGCGCAATACGACTTTCACAAAGTGGTACTGACAGGGCTATTGGCGGTTCCAGCAGTGGCGCAGTGTGCGCTTTCACTGCAGCATGGGAGAGACCAGACGCGTTCTCTCGAGTCTTTTCTTCTATAGGCACATATGTTGGTTTAAGAGGAGCCGATGAGTACCCGACACTGGTAAGAAAATATGAACCGAAGCCGCTGAAGATCTTTTTACAAGATGGAAGCAATGACTTGAATATTTACGCAGGCGATTGGTGGAAAGCCAATGAACTGATGGAGCGGGCGCTTGTGTTCAGCGGTTATGAGGTTACTCACGTATGGGGTGAAGGCCAACACAACGGCAAGCATGGTACAGCAATCTTTCCTCAGGCCATGCGCTGGCTCTGGAAGGATTGGCCGGCACCCGTAAAAAAGGGCACCGGCAGCAACCCATTTCTCAACGACATATTGATTCCGGAAGAAGGGTGGCAATTGGTGGGTAAGGACTACAAATTCACAGAGGGTACGGCTTCCAATAAAGAGGGAGAAGTGTTCTATCAGGATATACCAACCTCAAAAACATATAAGGTGACCATTGACGGTAAACTTACTGAGCTGAACGTAAATGCCAGGAATGCAAGTGGTACTGCGTTCGGTCCTGATGGAAGGCGTTACACAGTCGCGGGAGGTAGCAAACAGATTTTGCGTTATGACGCGGATGGAAAGGAAACCGTCGATACGGATAGCATAACGGGAAATGATATCGTTGTCGCTGCGAATGGAAATATTTACGTTACCTCTCCTGATGGCGTACAAAAACCAAGTAAAATTTATCTCATACGACCTAAAGGGCAGAAATCCGTGATCGACGAAGGATTGAAGTTTGCAAATGGACTAACCTTGTCACCTGATCAAACTCAGCTATATGTTACGGAGTCTGCAACACATTGGGTATGGGTTTATCAGATAAAGCCCGACGGAACACTTTCGCAAAAGCAGCGCTATGGATACCTCCATGTTGCATCGAATGACGACAATGCGTGGAGTGATGGTCTGAAATGCGATGTGATGGGAAGGATTTATGTCACCAGTAGAATAGGAATCCAGGTACTGGATCAGACAGGAAGAGTAAATGCAATCATTCCAATACCGGCCGGAATGTCATCCAATATTTGTTTTGGAGGGAAGAATTTTGATATTATGTATGTATCTGCGGGAAGCAACGTTTACAGACGCAAGGTTAAGGTTCGGGGTGCAAATACCTTTGATAAACCCTTGAAACCTGCCCCGCCTAAATTGTAGCATAGATCTTATATCCAGCTAGCACATCCATTCCGCTGTCCCCGGTTGGTGTTTGCGATGGATTGTGGGTGGCGACCCCAATGCGCGCACGTACGAAATAGTCGTACACATTTTACGGTTTTATACTTGTAATGAGAAAGATTGGACTTTCTGAAGCACTGCGAGGGGTGAGAAGTAATCAGGCAACTAGTCTATGGATTATTGGTGTGATCCGACCGGTGCCTGCGACTGACAGTGTGTAAGCGCGTTGGTGCCGCCACGCGCATGCACCTCCGCGAACACCAACGGGGCGAGACTTGAGGAAGAAAAGGTGAGCCCCCACGTGTATGCTCACAGAAGAAAAAAATCTATTTTCTATACCTGGCAAATAAGAACAAGAAAGCAACAATTAAGATCACCGGCAGTACCGCCACGTATCGCAATGTTTCCGCCCCCGTGGCAGATGTATCCATGAATCTTCCCATCACCGGAAGGACAATGGAAACGGAAAACATTCCCAGGCCGCCCATGACCGAAAGCCCCAGGGCTCCACTGGCGGGAATTTTTTCTGAAACGAATCCAAGCATGGTCGGCCAAAAGTAACAAATACCGATTGCGAACAGACCGGCGGCAACGAATGTCATTGCTCCCGATGAATAGCTCATGGCGATTAAACCCAAAAATGAGAAGATGGCAGAAAACAAGAGCATCCCTGAAGAACTGAGTTTGTGAACGACCGATCCCGCAAAGCCCCTGCCTACTGCCATGATACCGTTAATGAACGCCAGCACCAAAATGGCCGGTACACCTGTTGATTGTAAAAGGGAATCAATTCTCTGGTTCGTGCCCAGCTCGGTGGAGGCTGTCAGCAGCATACAGAAGCCCATGAATATAAAAAGGGGAGAGCCGACCGCCTTCCACATGTCGCCCGTTGAAATTCCCAAGGTTACTCTTTCTGTTTTTGGTAACTCCTGACCAAAAAAGAGATAGCCATATACAACAAGCGGCAGGGCTAAGACCGCCACTAGCATTTGCCAGTTGAGGCCGGCCACATCGATCATCAGGTAAGCAATGATGCTTCCGATCATGATCCCTCCGGGAAACCACACGTGAAACCGGTTCAGCATCTTAATCTTTTCGTTAGGAAAAAGAGAAGTAACAAGTGGATTGCAGGCAGCTTCAACCATACCATTTCCGAGCCCGGTGGCTAGCACGCCTACAAACAAGGACCAGAAACCGGTGGCGGTAATGGTCAATACAATGCCTATTGCGTGACAAACAAAAGCAATCCATATAATCCTTTTCATGCCCAGAATATCAACGAGCGGGCCGCCAATGATCATCGCTATCGTAAAACCATAGAAAGCTGGTGCAAAAGCAAACCCAATGTCCTCGCTACTGAGCTGAAAATCTGTCTGAAAAACAAGTTCGAGTCTGGCGCGAATAGCAAAAGTCATCGCCGTTACGACCAGGGCCATGCAACTGCCAAGGAATAGTCGGGAAGAGTTGAAGCTTTGATTCATTGGGTCTAAGTTTAATTTGGTAAAATATCCTAGTTTATTTTCGTTTATGCAAGGGATGAATTAAGGACGGCATCTATTGGGTTGAAATAGTGCTTATTGCTATCTTACCCGTCAATGAAATCAGAAGGCTATTTGTTGGGAATTGATGTTGGCAGTTCATCTGTTAAAGCGACCTTGGTGGACGTTGGTTCTGGCAAAACGATCGCATCATCACAATCTCCACAGGATGAAATGCCAATGTTCTCGCAGCAACCGGGCTGGGCTGAACAAGACCCTGAGATGTGGTGGGAGCATGTTGTTAAGAGTGTTCGATCTTGCCTGGAGAAAGCAGCTACTCCCGCCTCTCATATTTTAACAATTGGAATTTCCTACCAAATGCACGGGCTTGTTGTGGTTGGAAAAGATCATCGACCGTTGCGTCCTGCCATCATATGGTGCGATAGCCGTGCCGTAGAAACGGGCGAGCGAGCTTTCAAAAGTCTTGGAGAAAATTTCTGCTTGAACCATTATTTGAATTCTCCGGGTAATTTTACCGCGGCCAAACTTTGCTGGGTGAAAGAGCGTGAGCCTGCGTTGTATAATCAGATTCACAAAATCATGCTCCCCGGTGATTACATCGCGTTGAAGCTCACGGGGGAAATAGTCACGACTGACACCGGGTTGTCTGAAGGGATCTTTTGGGATTTTAAAGAAAACGGAATAGCCTTGGATCTCCTGACTAACTTTGAAATCAATGAAAATCTGCTGCCAAAAGTTGTCCCTGTTTTTTCTAAACAGGGAAGTTTAACTGACCTTGCTGCGAATCTACTAGGTCTAAAAAAGGATACGACGGTAGCCTACCGTGCTGGGGATCAACCCAACAATGCCTTTTCTTTAAATGTGCTCAACCCGGGAGAGACGGCCGCTACTGCCGGAACTTCCGGTGTAATCTACAGCGTTACCGATCAAAATGCCTTTGATATTCATTCACGCGTCAATACCTTCATTCACGTAAACAACGAACTGCATAAAAAGCGAAATGGCGTTTTGCTGTGTGTAAACGGAACGGGGATACTCAACAGCTGGCTTAAAAAGAATATGAAGGGGATGGGGACATCCTACACCTATGAAGAAATCAACGAACTTGCCCGGCAATCTCCTGCTGGTTCAGCTGGAATAAGTTTCCTCCCTTTTGGAAATGGCGCGGAGCGAATTCTTGGAAATAAATCCGTTCAGGCCTCCGTTCATGGTCTGGACTTTAATCACCACACCCAATCCCATATCTTTCGGGCCGCTCAAGAGGGAATTGTCTTTTCAATGAAGTATGGCTTTGAGATCTTACAGGAGATGGGCCTGAAAACAGATGTTATCAAAGCAGGCTATGCAAACATGTTCCTAAGCCCTGTATTTAGGGAAGCGTTTGTCAACACCATGGGAGCTGATCTGAAATTATATGACACCCATGGTGCGAAAGGAGCCGCACTTGGAGCTGGAATAGGCGCTGGGGTTTACAATTCATTCACGGAAGCCTTTGTGGGTTTGCACCTGATCGAATCCAGGCAACCAGATCCTTTGCTTTCAGAGAGCTATCAAAATGCTTACGCCCGATGGAAACTTGTATTAAATAATCATTTATGAAAATTACGGTGGGTAACAAGGAATTTTTCAAAGGCATTACTGCCATTTCTTATGAAGGAAAGACATCGGATAATCCGTTGTCATTTAAATATTACGATGCCAAACGAAAGGTTGGAAAGAAGACCATGGAGGAGCACTTGCGTTTTGCAATAGCCTATTGGCATTCGTTCTGCGGCACAGGAGGTGATCCATTTGGATTACCTACCAAAAATTTTCCCTGGCTAACAAGCTCAGACCCAACACAACGCGCCAAGGATAAAATGGATGCCGCATTTGAATTCATAACCAAAATCGGAGCGCCATTTTATTGCTTTCATGATTACGACATTGTTGATGAGGCTCCGACGTTGGCACAATCGGAGAAACGCCTTGAAACGATTGTCGCCTATGCCAAGCAAAAGCAGAAGGCATCCGGCGTCAGGCTGTTGTGGGGAACGGCTAATTTATTTTCAAACCCCCGGTATATGAATGGAGCGGCCACGAATCCCGATTTTAACGTGGTTTGTCATGCAGCGACCCAGGTCAAGAATGCAATTGATGCCACGGTTGAGTTAGGTGGTTTTAATTATGTCTTTTGGGGAGGAAGAGAAGGGTACCTGT
>JANYKP010000207.1 GCA_025358195.1 Cyclobacteriaceae bacterium | reverse complement strand
ATCCAGTACAGGAACCCATACATCAAGACATCGTACATCCGGCTAAGCAGCAAATATCTTGATGACCGGCTGTGGTTACAAATTGAGGATAATTGCATCGGCATTGACCAACTTCACCAACCCAAGGTTTTTGACATGTTTTACCGGGGCTCTGAAAACTCAAAGGGCAGCGGATTGGGTCTTTACATCGTGAAAGAGACCGTGGAAAAATTGGGCGGCACCATTGTACTTCATTCTATCTTGGGGGAAGGGACCCAATTTACGCTTGAATTTCCGATTCAAAGAAATTAAGGACGTCTTTTAAAACTCCGTGTACCCTTCTCTTCCGGAGAAGGGTGACGAGTTGAGGCCATAAAGGCAAAGTTTTTAGAGATGGCCTTAATACACTTCTTCTCCTTCTGAAATTTGAAAGTATCTTTGTGCCCCTATGGCGCAACAAGACGACAATATTCTCAAGAAAGTAGTATCCCATGCGAAGGAGTATGGGTTTGTTTTTCCTTCCAGCGAAATCTATGACGGGCTCGGGGGTGTTTATGACTATGGCCAGAACGGAGTAGAACTGAAGAACAATATCAAGGAATATTGGTGGAGGTTCATGACGTGCCTCCATGACAACATTGTCGGTCTCGATGCCGCCATCTTCATGCATCCTGATACCTGGAAAGCCTCCGGTCACGTGGATGCTTTTAATGATCCCATGATTGACAACAGGGATTCCAAGAAGCGTTATCGCGCAGACGTGCTGGTAGAGGATGCTATCTCCAAGATGGAAGACAAGATTGAAAAAGAAGTTGAAAAGGCCGCCAAACGCTTTGGCGAATCCTTTGACAGCACAATGTTTATTGCCACCAACCCACGCGTGCAAGAATATCAGAAAAAGATCAACGAGACCAATGAACGCCTGAAGAATGCAATGGGTAGCAATGACATGGCGTCCATGAAACAGCTGGTGCTCGATCTGGAAATTGCGGATCCGGTATCCGGCACAAAGAACTGGACGGACGTACGCCAGTTCAACCTCATGTTTTCAACGGAGATGGGCTCGATCGCAGAGGAGGCAAACAAAATCTATTTACGCCCGGAAACAGCACAGGGAATTTTTGTCAACTTCCTGAATGTGCAAAAAACAGGACGGATGAAAATTCCTTTCGGAATTGCACAAATTGGAAAGGCGTTTCGCAATGAAATAATTGCACGCCAGTTCATCTTCCGTATGCGTGAGTTTGAACAGATGGAGATGCAATTCTTTGTTAAGCCAGGCGAAGAGATGAAGTGGTATGAGTTCTGGAAAGAAAAGAGAATGAAATGGCACCTGGCGCTGGGGTTGGGTAAGGAGAATTATCGTTTTCACGATCACCTTAACCTGGCGCATTATGCCAAGGCTGCCTGTGACATTCAGTTCAACTTTCCCATGGGTTTTAAAGAATTGGAAGGCATTCACTCGCGCTCGGATTTTGATTTGAAGAGCCACGAGAAATTATCGGGAAAAAAATTGCAATACTTTGATCCGGAGGATAATCAAAACTTCATACCCTACGTGGTGGAGACGTCTGTAGGACTGGACCGGATGTTTTTATCCGTCCTGGCAAGTGCCTACGTGGAAGAAAAATTAGAAGACGGAAGTGAGCGGGTTGTCCTGCGAATTCATCCTGCACTAGCGCCCAATAAAGTGGCCATTCTACCCCTGATGAAGAAAGATGGACTTCCAGAGAAGGCGGAAATGATCATGAATAACCTCAAGTTTAACTTCCGGTGCTATTATGAAGACAAAGAC
This sequence comes from Cyclobacteriaceae bacterium, assembly GCA_025358195.1. GTDB lineage: Bacteria > Bacteroidota > Bacteroidia > Cytophagales > Cyclobacteriaceae > ELB16-189. The sequence goes on along the minus strand of JANYKP010000207.1, from coordinate 3,966 downwards.
ACGATCGGCAAGCGCTATCGCAGAATGGATGCCATCGGCACGCCATTTTGTGTAACCGTCGATCATCAAACTCTTCAGGATGACACGGTCACGATTCGTTATCGGGATACGATGAAGCAGGACCGGGTGAAAATAGAAACAATAAAAGAGCTTCTGGAGAACGCATGTTCGATCAACAATTTGCTACGTTTGATTTAAGGGCATCTCTAAAAACTCCTTGTACCCTCTCTTCCGTAGAAGGGTGACGGGTTGAGGCCATAAAAGGCAAGGTTTTAGAGATGCCCTTTTAAATATCCTTAGCAGAGGATGGAAATCTGTTTGAAAGGGTCCTTTGTTGAAAAAGATGGGCATTTAAACTATGCTGCGCCTTCCTAAGTTTGTTTTTCAATTCTTTTACGGCCTGTATGAGGAAGTACAGTTCCGTCTTTATTACGGTCCGGTTTTCCACCGCTTTCTTAATCACACGTATAAATATTACTCCGAACTGCCCTGGCAGTTAAAGATTAAATTTCTGCGCCTGGTGCGTGATCACGTTGAGTATTTTGAATTTGTTCCCCGACAGAAAATGAAACTAACCCGGGCGATGAAGGCAATTATTTGCAGCGCAGCCTCACAACTGGTATTGTTCTTGCCTCCGGAGAGTCTTACGTTCTTTGAAAAGATCATCGTCTATCCCGATTATTACAATTCAAAGTTAACGCACAAAATTCACAAGGGTGAAGTAAACCCGGGATTTCGTCTCATCGTGTTTAGCTGGAAAGGCATCGCGGAAAGACTCAAGCGGACGGATGATGGATTGAATCTTTTACTTCATGAATTTGCTCATGCCTTATGGCTTGAGCATAAGCTGATGCAGCAGGAATATACCGTGTTGGACAGGCGTTGGATCAAACGATTTGAAGAATTGGCGTCGATCGAAATGAAGAATCTTCAGAAGAACGAACCTCATTTTTTCAGGGCTTATGCCTTCCAGAACGTGGAGGAATTCTTTGCTGTGGCCGTGGAGAATTTTTTTGAACGCCCGGAGAAGTTCTATACCCAACTTCCGGATTTGTATGACGTTCTCACCAGAATATTTAAACAAGACCCTTTGAGTTTTGTTCATAATAAATGAAGATTATCAATTGCCACTGACTTAAGCCCGTGGCAATTTGAATTTTTTTGATTCGTAATTAATCCTACTTTTGTTGCCGTAAGGGGTGCCATAATACAACGGGCTGAGATTATACCCATAGAACCTGATGCCGGTAATGCGGCCGAAGGGAGGCAAGGTTAAACACACGCACGCGCAGTCCCCTCTGCGATGCAGGTTTAAACCAATTGAAATCAAATGTTAAAGTCAATTTTTGCAGCAGCGTTGCTTTTGCCGATGTTAGGTGCGCAAGCACAATTCGTGATTACAGGAACGATTCGGGATGCAAGGGACCACCGGGCGTTACCGGGAGCCACCGTCCAATCAGAAGGAAACAAAGCATCTGCCGCGACAGATGAATTCGGCTGGTTTCGGCTCGACAAACTTCCCGAAGGCAAACATGTATTATTGGTGAGATTCCTTGGCTATCAGGAGAAAACGGAAACGGTGAATCTTACGGGCAACATGACCCTGGAACTTGTGCTGGAGGAAACTGCTACCATCACCGATGAAGTGGTCGTTGAAGCCACGCGAGCTACTGAAAAAACGCCAACATCGTTTACCAACATTAATCGTCAGACGATTCAAAAACAGAATTTTGGTCAAGACCTGCCAATGCTGCTGAACTGGACTCCGTCCGTGGTTACTACGTCGGATGCTGGGGCTGGTGTAGGATATACCGGCATTCGGATTCGCGGAAGCGACGCCACCCGGATCAACGTCACCATTAATGGAATACCGTACAACGACAGTGAGTCGCAAGGCGTGTACTGGGTGGATGTCCCTGATATTGCTACTTCTACTCAAAGTATTCAACTTCAACGCGGTGTTGGCACTTCCTCCAACGGTGCGGGAGCATTTGGAGCAACGATCAATCTTCAGACCAACACCCGAAATGATCAGCCGTATGCTGACATCATCAATTCCGCGGGCTCCTTTGGCACGCAAAAACATACCATCGGTATTGGCTCCGGACTGATCAACAACAAATTTGTCTTCGACGGACGGGTGACGAAGATCAATTCCGATGGCTTCATTGACCGGGCTTCGTCTGACTTGAGTTCGTATTATTTTGCTGCGGGCTTCTATGGTAAAAAAACGATGGTGAAGGCAATTGTCTTTGGTGGCAAGGAGATCACGTATCAGAGCTGGTGGGGCGTCCCACAATCACGAATCAACAACGATGTTGCCGCCATGATGCAGACCGCCGCTGACGAAGGCTGGAATGCGGCTCAGACACAGAACCTGTTGAACTCCAACAGCCGCACATTCAATACCTATACCTACAAAGACCAGGTGGACAATTACGGGCAATATCATTATCAACTGCACCTGTCCCACCGGTTTCTTCCTGAACTGACGGGCAATGTCTCCCTTCATTCTACGTTTGGCAAAGGTTACTACGAGGAATTCAGGTATGATGCTGCGTTCTCTAAGTATGGAATAGACAACGCGATCATTGGTTCGGATACCATTAAGTCTTCAGACCTCGTGCGCAGGCGCTGGCTGGACAATGCGTTTTATGGAGCTACGTATTCCCTTAATTATGAAAAAGAAAAGTGGACCTCTGTACTGGGCGGAGGATGGAATGACTACTCGGGAGATCATTATGGAGAGGTGACGTGGGCAAAAATCGCCCTGCTGGCGCCAAAGGATTATCGCTACTATTTCAACAATGGACATAAAAGGGATTTCAACATCTATTGGAAAAATAACTATCAACTAATGAATAGACTGTATGCGTTTGCCGATCTTCAATTGCGAACGGTGACCTATTCAGCGTCCGGTACGGAGAATGAACAGCAGCAATTTATTGTCGATGTGCGTTACAATTTCTTTAATCCAAAATTTGGCCTGACCTATCAACTGTCGGACCGTAATCAGTTTTACGTTTCGTACGCAATCGGCAACCGGGAACCGGTCCGGGATGATTTTGTTAATGCGACTTCGGGTCAGCAGCCAAAGCATGAAACGCTGCGTGATCTCGAGGCGGGGTTCCGTAAGAATGGCAACAATTTCTTTTTCCATGCGAATTATTACTTCATGGATTATCAAAACCAGTTGGTATTGACCGGTCAGTTAAATGATGTGGGGAATTCCATCCGCACCAATGTTGATCAAAGCTACCGGATGGGAATTGAGTTGGAAGGAATGATCCGGCTTACGCCGCGCCTTGCCTGGAATGCAAACCTTACCCTCAGCCGCAATACCATAAAAAAATTCACAGAAGTGTTATACGACTACGGAGCGAATTATGATCAATACAATGAGCAAAAAAACACCTATGCAGATATTGATATTTCTTTTTCACCCAATATGATCGGTGGTTCATCATTGACCTGGCGGCTCGTCCGGAATTTTGACGTAACAGCCCTGTCAAAGTATGTGGGCAAACAATTCCTTGACAACACGTCCAATGAATCGAGGAAGATCGATGCATACTTCATCAATGATCTCCGCTTAAGCTATTCCATCAAACCTTCCTGGATGCGGGAAATCGGGATCAGTTTGCTGATGAATAACATCTTTGATGTGAGATATGCCTCCAACGGCTACACCTGGGGCTATTTCAGCGGACTCCAGGAGGTGCACCGTCAGAATTATTACTATCCACAGGCGGGAGGGAATTTTATGGCGATGGTGGCGTTGAGGTTTTAAATTGATCCCTGCTAAAACTTCGTCATGAGAAACTTCCGTTAGCAGGCAGGTTTTAGTTTGGAGAAGGAGGTAAGGCAAGGCGATTCGTATCATTTTTGGGTAGAATCACCAGCACAATTCCGGCAACCACTAATGGACTGAACTTAAGCGCCAGTGGAATTTTTCTTTTGATGGAA
>JANYKP010000196.1 GCA_025358195.1 Cyclobacteriaceae bacterium | reverse complement strand
CCTGCCACTACTATCAGGGTAATTTTTTTCATAGCTATTGGTTTTCTTCTTCGAAAGATCGGCACAAAAATTGAAGAATAGCGAAGTGCCCACTGCCGTGAAGCAAGCCTTCGCGAAAAATTTTCCCTCGGCAAAAGAAGTGAAATGGTCCAAAGAAAACGCTACAGAATTTGAAGCAGAATTTAAGTCTGGCGCGACCGAAAAATCTGCAAATTTCGACCCAAAGGGAAATTGGGTGGTGACCGAGACTGAAATGAAGAAGTCAGACCTTCCACAGGCTGTACAGGCGTCCGTAACAAAAGAATTCGCTGGTTTTAAAATGGAAGAAATTGAGAAGGTGGAAAAGCCAGACAACGTTGTTCTTTACGAAATGGAGCTTGAGAAAAATAAAATCGTCTATGAGGTTCAATTTACTCCGGATGGCAAAATGATCAAGAAAGAAGTGAAAAAGGAAGACAGGAAAGAAAAGGACTAAGGTTGAGATTTCGAAATTCAGAAGCGGGTTTTTTTTGACCCGCTTTTTTTTAGCCTTCCATGCACCCGGAGGCTATCATTACCCGGATCAGTATATAAATGGAATGAGCCGTTTAGTTGTCGTTTTATAGTCCAAATAATGCTGTCCGAATTGTTCCGTCAATGCTTTTTCTTCAATGTTGATTCGATATATAAATGAACCAACCACTGGGATTAGAACCGTGGCAAGGGTTACATAATTATTCAGGGAAATTCCATAACCAATGAAAGACAGCAAGGAGCCCGTGTAGGAAGGATGGCGTATATACTTGTAAAATCCATTTTTCATAAGTTGGTGGTCTTTGCGGATCGTCACATCTACTGTAAAAAATTTGCCCAATTGTTTGACAGCCACTAGTCGCATAACCATTCCGGTCAGTATAAGCACCAGTCCTGCGTAGGTAAATTTTTGTTCTTCGAATAAATAAAAATGCGAGTTCATGGCAACGACCATCCCCATGAATAATGAAAGTATAATCACGATCCAAAGTAGCAAAAGCGTGTTCCTGTCGGCGTTCTTTTTATCGGATTCACCCGATCGACAAAGGCGATTGAGCAGTATTTCAGAGAAGAACCAGACAGAATAAACGCAATAGTAGAGTATCATACGGTCATCAAATTAATTCGAGAAATCCTTAACATGTCCGAAAATGAAATCTACCGCGCGATGTACACGTTTCAAGTTCACCATGCGCTAGCCGGGCAATGGAAAGGTCAAAACAACAGAAGTTCCCTGGTTTTTTTTACTTTCAATTTCCACCTGGCCTCGCATCGTCTCCATTTGAATCTTAATTAAATAGAGGCCAAGGCCCTTGCCCTCTTTGATGGTGGAGAAACGCGTAAAGGGTCGAAACAGCTTTTCCCGGTTAACATCCGCATCGAACCCGACTCCATTGTCGGCGATGATGATTTTAACATGATGATCTTGGTTAATGGAAGAAATCCTGATTTCTGACTTCGAGTTCCCGCAATACTTAATGCTATTGCTGATCACATTGTAGAAGACCGAGTGCACGTAGGCGCCAATGCCATTGATAACAAAGGGGTCGCCAAGATCACTCTTTACAATAATATGTTTTTCCAGTATCTCCGGGTGCAACTGAGATAAAACCTTCGTCATCGTATCACGCAAACTTATGCTGGCGAAATCCTCCCCGATTCCGTTTTTAGTCCGAAGGATAATGGTCATGTCCCGGATCACTTCATCTAAATCCGTTGAGGACTGCTTGATTCGCTTGATCACTTCTGTATTAAAAGGTTCTTCTGGCTTTTCGGAATTATAAAGAGAACCCAAACCAATCAACCGGGCAACAGGACCCCGAAGATTATGGGCCGTCATAAATGTAAACTGCTCCAGTTGTAAGTTCTGATTAACTAATTCCTGATTGGCCAATTTCAAATCCAGTGTTCTTCTTTCTATGTTTTGTTCCAGCTCATTCTTTGCCTCCTGTAAAAGTTTGTTTTGTTTCTCGATCAAGGCATTTTTTTTCATCAATTCATTCCGTTGAACCGTTAACAGGTCACTGGTATTTTTTTTGACCAGGGAGCTCCTGTAGAGCGCATAGGCTACGACTGCCACTCCTGCTAACAAGCATAAAACACCGTACAACATCCAACGCTGTTTTTCCGATGTGCTTTGATAAATAAGGTCTTTTTTTTCCTGCTCCAACTGGTTTTTTTCTTCCTTAAATTTATATTCCTCTTGGAGGGCACGTTCTATTTTTGCTTTGTTGTGTAGGCTATCAGTCAATTGGTTAAACTGGAGCTGAAAAGTGTACGCCTGCTTGAACTGGTTGGTCATAAAAGCTGTAATGGCCAATTCCTGGACGGCCGAACTTGCATATTCCAGCAGGCCTAACTCCCTCGCCAATAAGAGAGCGGTCCATGCATGTTTTCCAGCCTCCTCATAGTGACCCACCTGATTATCAAACATGGCGAAGGTAACATTCAAATCGGCGATTCGTTCCTTGCTGTTCATAGCCTCTGCGGTTCCAAGACCTTCTTTCAAATAATTATACGCTTCGGCATATTTTTTTTCCCTCAAGTATAACTTGGCGATATCATTGCAGGTGTACGTGATTCCCCGTAACGTTCCGGTCTCCCGAAACGCTTTTAATGCGTTGGTAAAATAGGTCAGCGCCTTGTCCCGCTCCCCCAACTTATCATAGATACGTGCAATATTATTTTCAGAGGCGGCGATCCACTGCTTGTCTTGAAGGGTTTTACGTATGGCCAGCCCTTTGAAGCAATATTCCAGCGCCTTATCCGTATTACCAATCCTGAAATAAATATTCCCGATGTTGTTATAGGAATTTCCGATGCCCGGCTTGTCATCTTGTACTTCTTTTATTTTTAGACTTTGAAAATGATACTTCAAAGCTTTTTCATAATCACCAAGTTCGGAATGAAATTGTCCCAGGCTGTTATAAACCCTTCCAATCCCTTGTGTATCCGAAATCTCTTTGGCATACAACAATGCTGAGTCATAGTAACCGATGACTTTCGAAGGGTTGCCCAGGTTGTTATAATAAATGCCTTTCAGCCAACAAGCACGTCCCAGGCCTTTCTTAAAGTTGATTTTTTTGGAAAGTTGATGGGCCTGGTTGGCCAGCAAAAAGGTACTATCGGATTTGACGGACCAATACCAATAGCCGAGTTCTGTCATGGCCAGGATTCGTGTTGTGTCAGGGACCTGGGCAGCGTTGATGGTCGCAAGTAACGAGGGGACGTTCCTGTTTTGGGAGTATGAAGGAAGGCATGACAATAAAAAACAGAGGTAAGCCAGGCAGGAAATAATGTGGTACATGCAGTGGATTAGTTTTAAAAGTCAAAAAAGCATTTCACCAAACGTTTTTGAGATCAAATGGTCTTTTTTAAAGGTTTTGCTTTCGGAAAAACCTGCAAACATACTCATAAACCAGAAAATTGCCACTTGTTTAACGAATGCATTCCATTACCGCACGATGGGTGTTGTGACCTTTAAAAACAAGTCGTTGAAAATTATTATCACTAAAAATGAACTTCGTGTTCAATAATCCGTTAATATTGTTATAATATCATTTTAATATCATTCTTATGAGCAACGAAAAAAGCTATTCTCCACTTTCCGGCTATTTAATGCTATTAATTATGCTGGTACTGTTTGTCATTGGTATGGGCGGGCTATTCGCCATGCGAAGTCCCATGTTTATCTGCTTGTTGGTTTTTTCAGGGCTGCTGACACCCGGATTTTTCTTTCTAAATCCAAACACCTCCGTGGTATTGGTTTTATTCGGTGACTACAAAGGAACCGTCAAGGCGAGTGGATTTTTTTGGGTAAATCCCTTCTTTGCCAAGAAAAGTATTTCATTGCGGGCCCGCAATTTCGATAGCGAGAAGATAAAAGTAAATGACAAAGTAGGCAACCCGATTCAGATCGGGGTCATC
>JANYKP010000193.1 GCA_025358195.1 Cyclobacteriaceae bacterium | reverse complement strand
GGAGTGGCGCTACCGAATTGGCATCCGGAAAAAAAACGTTGACACTTCAGCAGTTTGAAGAAAAGTACATGAAGTTATTCCAGGAAACCGGAATGAAGCACCGCGACAAGAATCTGTGGAAATTGTACGTAAGAAATTTTTCCGGGAATGCTAGCGTGATTTCCCGGCTCCGTGAATATGATTTACTGGCCAATGTATACTGGCCACTGGCACATATGAAATCAGCGGCCCGCTATCTTCACAAGGACCCGGAAGACATCAAAGCAACGGGCGGTACAAACTGGCAGAAATATTTACCACCTCGTTTTCAAAAGATTATGTTCTTTCCGGAGTTGTGGTCCGATCAGGAAAAGTCAGAGTGGGGTAGGGCCGGTGTGGAGAAGGCCTTGCGGCTGGATTGATAATTATGTAAAAGATGTATTCCAAATAATTGCCTCCGTCAAACTATTTCTTGATTTTGGCTAAAGTCAGCTAACATTACTACAACCTCCAGATAAATCTGGAGGAAATTTAAATCTGAAGGCAGTTTAACTGAAGGATTTCCTGGGTGTATTCCAAATAATTATCTCAGTCAGACTACTTCTAGATTTGGCTGAAGCCCGCTAACATTACTATAAAATTGCCTCCAGATTTATCTGGAGGCAATTCCAGTCCACCCATATGGACTTTAGTCCAACACTCACGATGTATCCATCACTATAATTTAGTATTTTTACCTGTCATAAATCCCTGTCTGTGAAGAGGTTTGTCTGGTTGATAACAGTATTTACTTTTCCATTGCTTGGATGGGCCCAGAGCATCACGCGGTATGTCTATTACGATGCCGCAAAGAAGAACACCAAAGAAATATTTCAGGTAAAGGATACGGTCCAGAACGTCCTTTCCGGCCGCTACATATCGTATTTCCTAAATGGGAACATAGAGTCGAAAGGTCAATTTGTCAACAATGAAACGACGGGCGTCTGGGAATTTTATTTTGAGACAGGCAATCTGAAAATGCGTGGTATTCTTCGGCAAGGTTCCAACTATGGCCGCTGGGAATACTTCTTTGAGAATGGAGTAAAAAGCATGGAGGGCACGGTGAATGGGAAGAACAAAGAAGGTGAATGGAAAATCTACTACGAAAGTGGAGAACTAAAAGAAAAGGGCGATTATGTTGCCAACAAACGCTCGGGCCTTTGGAACACCTATTTTGAAGATGGAACACGCAAGGGAGAAATTGAATACATCGATGATCATGGCCGGTACACGGAGTACTTTCATAATGGGAAAATATATGCAGAAGGACCCCGGTCAGGCGCCAGAAATGTTGGTCAATGGCGCTACTTTGCCGAGGATGGTTCACTACAAACGGAAGGCGAATATGTGAATGGAAAGAGAAATGGAGAATGGAAACACTATTATTCTTCAGGAAAAATTTCTTCTTCGGGGTCCTATGAAAATGATGAAGCAACAGGCGCATGGAAGTTTTTTTTCGAGGACGGAACCGTTAGTTCAACAGGAGTATTCGTCGGTGGAACCAAAAATGGCTATTGGAGCAGCTTCAACAAGGACGGCTCAATAAAAGGCGAAATCACATATGCCAATGGCTCCGGAGAATACCGTGAATACTTTCCGGGAAAAAAACTTAAGACGAAGGGGATGATCGTAAACAGCAAGAACGAGGGTAAGTGGCTGTATTATTTAGAAAACGGAAAGCTCGAAGGAGAATGTGATTATCAAAAAGGTAAAGGAACGTTCAAGGGCTATTATCCGAGTGGAACGTTGCAGACGAAGGGCCAAATGGACGGTGACTTGCGTGTAGGCACGTGGGAACTGTATGAACCAGACGGAACCCTTTCGGGTTACTACAAACCTTTTTATGAGAACAATGAGTTGGCCGGCGAGATTAATTCGCTGATAAATAAGAGTAAGGCCGGTCCGGCAGTATCGCGTACGACGCGAAAACAAGGATTCTATTATTTTCAACCGCGTGTTCCGGAATATCACAGTGTAATTATTGGCGGCAACCCCATGCTTTCATTTATTGGCCGCATGCCTCTGGCGATCGAGTTTTACAACGAGACGCGACTGGGCCATGAGTTTGAGTTCGAAGGAATCCGATCACCCTTTTTCACGGCTGATTCCGAAGTGCCATCGGGAAAAGTTTTCCAACGAGGGTATTCCATGGCCTTGAAACAGAAGTTTTACAACACGATTAAAACCGGCATGTGGTATTTTGGGCATGAAGTAAGATTTACCAATATTGGCTATTTCAATAACATGACGTTCCCACAGGCACCCAATAGTATTATTACTGCCAGCGCCTCGGAGCAGCGTGCAGAGTATGGCGTCATGCTGGGCACCCGTCTGATGCAAAAGAATGACGGTGATGGCTTCACCATAGATGCAGTGATCGGTTATAACATCGGCTACCGGTCGATCGACATAGAGCCGATATATAAAGATGCATTCGGCAATATTGATCAGAACAGATTGTCACAGAGTTTCAGATTCGGATTGAATTTCGGATACTCCTTCTCGTTTGATGGTCGAAGGTAGGAGCTAAATATTTCTCATTTAAAGGTTAACACCTTTCATGGTACGCAGACCAATTGAATTAATACTCTCTCCACAGGAGGCGTTCGACGATGCACTTTTCCAACAGACGGTTTCAGAGCGGTTACACCTAGCACCCACCGGTGATAGCGCCTTTCGATTGTTGCGGAGATCGATTGACGCACGTAGCCGCAATGTAGTAGTGAAAGTATTGGGTGAGATTATTCCAAAAGAAGAGGCTCGTCAATCAATTTCATATCAGGCTAACTATCCGGATGTATCAAAGTCGAAGCCGGTGGTGATTGTTGGTGCCGGCCCCGCTGGCTTGTTTGCCGCTCTTCGGCTGATAGAATCCGGATGTAAGCCAATCGTAATTGAAAGAGGCAAGGATGTGCAGTCTCGCCGACGCGACATCGCGGCTATCAACAAGGATCACCTCGTAAATCCCGAGTCAAATTATTGCTTTGGCGAAGGCGGAGCAGGTACTTATTCAGATGGGAAGCTATATACCCGCTCCACCAAGCGAGGCGATATAAAAAAGATCCTCGGGATTTTGGTAGCGCATGGTGCGTCGGAGGAAATTCTGTACGACGCACACCCACACATCGGCACCAATAAACTTCCACAATTGGTGAAGGAACTCCGTGAAAGTATCCTCCGGGCAGGTGGAGAAATTCATTTCAATACAAAAGTGACTGGGTTGATACTTGCTTCCGATGAAATAAAGGGTGTTGTTACAAATGAAGGAGAAAAAATTGAGGGAGCGGCTGTTATCCTGGCGACAGGTCATTCTGCCCGTGATATTTTTGAATTGCTCCACAGCATGAAAATTTATCTGGAAGTAAAACCATTTGCGATGGGGGTGAGGGTGGAGCATCCACAGCAAATGATTGATAAAGTCCAGTATCATTGCGAAGCAGACCGCGGACCTTATTTGCCGGCATCTTCGTATTCGCTTGTCCACCAGGCAGCAGTCAACGGCAAGCAACGTGGAGTTTTTTCATTTTGTATGTGTCCCGGTGGGTTTATTGTGCCGTCTGCTACTGCGCCTGGCGAGATCGTTGTCAATGGGATGAGCCCCTCTCGGCGTGACTCCAGATTCGCCAACTCAGGGATTGTGGTGGCCGTTGAAACTGCTGACCTTAAAAAATACGAAAAGTATGGTGCACTGGCGGGTTTGATTTTTCAACGGGAAATTGAACAAAAAGCCTGTGCGATGGCTGGAGGCAAGCAGTCGGCCCCGGCGCAGCGATTGGCGGATTTTGTGGCAGGTAAGATATCAACATCTCTTCCCGAAACGTCCTATCAGCCCGGCCTCATCTCATCGGATATCGGAGCCTTATTTCCAGCCTTCATTTCTGAAAGTTTAATGCAAGGATTCAGGAACTTTGGCAGTAAGATGAAAGGTTATATCACCAACGAAGCGCAGGTGGTAGGAGTTGAAAGCCGAACATCTTCTCCGGTACGAATTCCGAGGGATAAAGATGGATTGGAGCATCCGCAAGTGCGACGTTTGTTTCCGTGCGGTGAAGGCGCCGGCTATGCTGGCGGCATCGTATCAGCAGCGATGGATGGTGAGCGAGTTGCCGATGCTGTCATTAAAAAGTATGTTGAATCTTAATTAGGCGGTGAGTTTTTAATTACTGAGTATGAGCAAGAAAACGGTCATCATAGGGGCTTCTCCAAATCCTTCACGGTATGCTTACATCGCTGCCAGGATGCTTATGGATTACGGGCATGAGATTGTTCCCGTTGGAATAAAGAAAGGGGAAGTTTTTGGTCATGAAATACAAGACTTGCGAAAGAAAGAAAAAATAGAAAATGTTGACACCGTAACCTTGTACATTGGCGCGCGCCATCAGCCGGAGTGGTATGATTACATCGTGGGCTTGAAGCCTTCACGGGTCATCTTCAATCCCGGCTCCGAGAACCTTGAATTCATTAAACGCCTTACTGATTCCGGATCCGAAGCAATAGAGGCTTGCACGTTGGTTATGTTACGATCTGGTCAATTCTGAATTGTCCGATTACCGATTACCGATTTTACCGATTACTGATTTTACGATTACCGATTACCAACTATCGCGTAGGGTATTTCGCAACGGCATTCATACAAACAATCTTCCACTTGCCGTCCTTACCTTTTTCAAGGACCCGGATTTCTGCCGTTTCATCGCGGTCAATGTCATCCGTGACTTTCTGAATAAAGCGTGCATAGGCCCCGGATCCATACACCCGGATTTCCAGCCAAACCCTGTCAATTTTGGATTTGGATGGTTTTGCGGTTCGGAAATATTCGTCAAAGTTCCGCTTGATATTTTCGGTGCCCTCCAGAACGCTTCCTGCCGTGGAGTCCGCGTATGACCAAAACGTATACGGAGCATCGAGCCAGTTCGGCTCCCAGTTTTTGCGGTCGACACCAAAAAATGCCGTCGTTTCTTTTTCGATAACGGCTTTAATCGCATCCTTGTCGGGTTGGGCTATAACACAACTGCACACCAACCAAAACAGGCTAGTGAGCGAAATACTAAGTTTTGTTTTCATATGATTTGGTGGTTTGGTAGGTATTAGAAATTTAACAAAAAATGTCGAACGAATGAAGAATGAGTGACTTTTTCTATAAAACGGCCCGGTATCCGTCTTTAGACCTGGTTACCAATAAGATGCCTTACCTGCGAAATATTTTGACAGCCAGGGTAGGAAATATGACAAAAGTCACATTGATCTCCAGGGCTTAGCGCTAGCTTTATGCAACAAAAAAAACCGAAATTATGCCGATTGATGAAAAACTAATCCGGATGAAGGACTTGATCGTTAAGCCTAACACTAAAATAAAGATTCGGGATTTTGCTACAAAGTATGAAGGCAAAACCCTCACAAAACAGAATGGTGAGCAAATCCTCGAAACGAGCCGGAAGAATTTAGCTAAAATCCAGGACGAGCTTTATGCTCATAATAAGTACAGTGTACTGATCGTCTTACAGGCCATGGATGCCGCAGGGAAAGATGGAGCGGTGAAGCACATCATGTCTGGATTTAATCCATTGGGCGTAAAGGTGTATAGTTTTAAAGCACCCACTGCACATGAACTGGATCACTATTATTTTTGGAGACATGAATTGGCATTGCCGGCCCGTGGTGAAATAGCCATTCATAACCGGTCGCATTATGAAAATGTTCTGGTCACACGGGTTCATCCCATATTCGTATTAGGCGAAAATATTCCCGGCATTGATTCACTGGATAAAATAAACAAAGCTTTTTGGGAGAATCGCTTTAAGCAGATAAGAAGGTGGGAAAAGAATCTTACTGAGAATGGTACGATCATCATGAAATTTTTTCTCAACGTTTCAAAAAAAGAACAAAAGAAACGCTTCCTTGAACGCATTGAAGATCCAAC
>JANYKP010000324.1 GCA_025358195.1 Cyclobacteriaceae bacterium | reverse complement strand
GCAAAACAGAAATAAGTAAGGTATAAGCATCCTTGTGTTGAAGGGGAACTTCAGGGGTTGGATAGTACGTGTCTAATATCTTCAGGATGTCTTTTACTTTTTCAGATTTGGTCATTTTTTAGGAGCTTAAACCTTAAACCTTGAACCTTGAACTTTACTTATACAGTAGATACTTCTTCCTCTTTTCTTTATAGCTATCAAGGTCGCTTTTCCACGTTGCCCGAATCTGATCCTCGGTCATTCCCTGTTTGATCTGCTCTCTCAATTCCTTATTCCCGACCAGCTTCTCAAAATAGTTCGTGAAGAATTTTTCCTTGTCGGGAAACGCCTGATAGAATTTAAATAAATACGATAAATCCAGTTTTCGCTCCACAGGAACTGATCGCAAATCAACTCCGTAACACAATTTATTTTCAAGAGGAGGGCGGATGGAAAATCCTTTGATCGCCACCGGCGTAAACTGGAAGGGCATGTTTTTTAACTCAGGACTGCCCAGCACTTGAAAGGGCATGGGTGTACCACGTCCCAGGCTGATCACCGTTCCTTCAAAAAGACAGATTGATGGGTAAAGCCGGACGGCCTGATCGTTTGGGAGATTGGGAGAGGGCCGGATCGGCAGCGAATACTCATCGGCATGCTTCCAGTTTTTAAGTTTTACAATTTCAAGGCTGCATTTTTTTTTGCCCTCAAGCCATCCTTCCCCGTTGATCATGCCGGCAATCTCCCCGATCGTAAGGCCATGGACGATGGGGATCGGGTGAAGGCCAATAGTAGATTTAAACGCCGGCTGGAGTATGGGGCCATCCACATAGTTGCCATTGGGGTTCGGACGATCCAGAACGATTAAGGTTTTTCCATTTTCAGCACAGGCCTCCATTACCCACGTTAGTGTGCTGATGTATGTATAGAATCGTGCGCCAACATCCTGAACGTCAAAAATTAGGATATCAACATCAGTTAATTGTTGTGGTTTTGGTTTATGACTTTTTCCGTAAAGAGATAGCAACGGTATACCGGTTTTCAGGTCGATGGTATCGTTCACAGGCTCCCCATCCGCCGCATTTCCGCGAAATCCATGTTCCGGGGCAAAAACTTTTACAATGTTCACACCCCTCGATTTCAAAGTATCGGCCAAGTGCGTCTTTTTTACTACGGATGTTTGGTTAACGATCAAGGCTACGCGTTTTCCAGTGAGCGAAGGCAGAAGCAGGTCCAACTGGTCGGCACCCGTCATTACCTTGTTCGATTGAGCATCGCAAGTCACGACCATCCACATCCAACCAATAAAGAGAAAAAGTCTTTTCATTTTAGTTTCTTTGTTGGTGAGCAAAGCCAAAATTACACCACAATCTTGAACCTTTCCTACTTCCTGGCCAAACGTATCAGTCGCGGGCAAAAGGGCGCCTTTGCTTCCACCATTCACACCATAGCCGTAGCCACATTGTCCATTGGGCTGGCAGCTTCTATCGTATCCTTCCTGATTATGGAGGGGTTTCAGACAACCGTAAAGAATAGAATTTATAGTTTCAGCGCAAACATCTTAATAACCAAGCTCAGCCTGAATAATTCCATGGAGGAACAGCCTTTCGATTTTAATATTGCACTATACAAGCATCCCGAAGAATATGAATTGGTACAGCATGTGCAGGAATACAGTCACAAGGCTGGCCTGATTAAATCACCTGATGATGTGCTGGGTATTGTATTTAAAGGAGTGGGAAAGAGCTTTGACCAGGAAGCATTTAAGGCTAACCTCATTGAAGGCGAGTTTTTCCATTTTCCTGATTCAGGTTATTCCCGCGAAGTTGTGCTCAGCCGGGTCATTGCCGACAAGATCAACGCCAAGCGCGGTGATGAGATCATGGTGCATTTCTTTCAGGAACCACCCCGCTTTCGCAAACTGAAAGTCTCCGGAATCTACGAAACCAACCTCTCCGATTATTTTGATGGAAAAATTATCATCGGCGACCTGGCGCTCATACAACGACTCAATGACTGGCCCGACACCGTGGCGGGTGGACTGGAAGTGTACGTTAAAGATCTGGACCGCGTGGACGAGGTCTATCATGAGATCGGTGAACGTATGGACTATGATCTCTTCGTTGAGAAAGTGAGTGACAAATTTGTCCAAGTGTTTGAATGGCTGGGTCTGGTGAGCAGGCAGGTAAAAATTCTTTTAGGTGTCATTCTTATTGTTGTTTGTACGAACATGATTTCAGTCATTCTTATCCTGGTGATGGACCGTACCCAAATGATTGGCTTGTTGAAAGCCATGGGTGCCCGGGATGGGCTTATTCGTTCGGTATTTGTCTACCAGGGAATTAATATGATAGCAAAAGGTCTATTCTTTGGCAATGTTATTGGCCTGGGCCTTTGCTACCTGCAGGATACGTTCAAGGTTATCAAACTCAATCCGCACGATTATTATATGAGCTATGTGCCCATTGGGTGGGATTGGGTGATGGTGATGGTGTTGAATTTATTATTGTTTTCCCTGGTGTCTATAGTACTTCTTTTGCCAACCGCGATTGTATCCAGGATAAATCCCATCAAAGCAATTCGGTTTGACTAGGATAGTCCCATTGTCTTGATCAGGATTAGAGGATTGTTTGTATTTCATTCGGTATTAACCCTTCAGCTCAATTTCAAGCTCAAGAGTCTCCTATCTTCTTCAATCCTCCAATCCTGAAAACCCTGATTCAGACAGTGTATTTATTAAACCAACTCGCCACAGTAAGTCGGATCACCCCAAAGAACGCCTCTTTAAAAATCCCAGCGGAGAGTTTTGATTGTCCGCGCACACGCTCGGTGAAAATGATGGGTACCTCCTTGATGGTGAACCCGTACTTCCAGGTTTTGAATTTCATCTCGATCTGGAAACCGTATCCAATCGCTTTTATTTTATCCAACGGCAAGGTCTCCAGGACTTTTCTTCGATAACAAACAAAACCAGCGGTGGTATCATGTATCGGCATGCGCGTGATAAGCCGTACGTAGGCGCTGGCAAAATAAGAGAGCAGTACCCGACTCATCGGCCAGTTGACAACATTGACACCGGTTACATACCTCGAACCGATCGATAAATCGGCACCTGCTTCTGCACTCGTCAGGTACAACTGGTTTAGGTCCTTAGGGTCGTGTGAAAAATCGGCGTCCATCTCAAGCAGGTAATCGTAACCCTTTTCGAGGCCATAGTGAAATCCAGTGATGTACGCCGTGCCAAGTCCTTGCTTGCCTGGGCGCTGGATAAGATGAAGTTTGGTTTCCGTGGTTGTATTATAATTTTGTTGAAGATTTTTGACGATATCGGCTGTACCATCCGGCGACCCATCATCGACAATGAGCATATGAAAGTCCTTAGGCTGTGAAAACACCGCCTCGATAATGGCCTGGATGTTTTCACACTCGTTGTAGGTTGGAGTGATGACGAGGGCGTTACTCAAGTTGTTGTTGGGTCAGAAACAAAACTAATGAAAAAGGTCCCAAATGTAGATATTTGCTACCATGAACAAATGCGTTTTCCTGGACCGCGATGGTGTGCTGAACGAGGACGACCCGAACTACACCTATGAAGTAAGTAAGTTCAACATCCTGCCAGGTGTACCAGAAGCGCTGGGAGTATTGAAAGGGCATGGCTTTCTTTTAGTTGTTGTCACTAATCAATCCGGTATTGACAGGGGAATCTACACCATGGACCAAGTGAAAGCCTGCCATGATTATCTGCAGCAGAACTGTGATCATGCAATCGATAAGTTTTACTTTTCACCGTATCATCGTAGTGTCACCAATTCCCTCCTTACCAAGCCTGGCTCGCTCATGTTTGAGAAGGCTATCGCAAAATTCAAAATTGAAACTTCAAAATCGTGGATGGTGGGTGATCGGGGAAGAGATTTAATCCCCGCTCGCCAGCTTGGAATCAAGACGATTCAGGTGGGAAATGAAGTTGAAAAGGAAAATGAAGGCGATTACAAAGTAAAAAGCTTGCTGGAAGCGGCTGAAATTATTATGGCAGTTTAAGGTTTAAAGTTTTAGGTTCAAAGTTCAAAGAGAGTAACCCCTAACCCTCTGAACCTTGAACCTTGAACTTTGAACCTTAAACTTTGAACCTTGAACCTTGAACCTTGAACCAAATAATTACACAAGCTCAACCTCCACCACCTTCGAATTCTTAGCAAGTTTTTGCTGCACTTCAAAAGGTACCGGCGCGAAGTCTGCAAACTGTTGTGAAAAAGTGCCCCGCCCTTGCGACAATGAGCGGAGTGTAGTGGAATAACGATCTAATTCGGCCAGGGGAGTCCGCGCTTTAATCACTTGATAATTTGCTTTGGTGTCAATCCCCATGATCAGCGATCTTCGTGTCTGCAGGTCACCCATCACATCACCAACAATCTCCTCCGGAACCATCACTTCGAGATCAATGATGGGTTCTAATAACTGGGGCTCCGCTTTCATGAAGGCCTCTTTAAAAGCCATCATGCCGGCAATCTTGAACGAGATGTCGTTGGAGTCAACGGGGTGCATTTTTCCGTCGTATACCATCACGCGTACGTCGCGCACATAAGAACCGGTGATCGGACCCTCTTCCATCTTTTCCATCACACCCTTCAGGATGGACGGAATAAAACGCGTATCAATCACACCTCCTACAATGCAGTTATAAAACACCAGCTTTCCACCCCATTCAAGTTCAATGACTTCTTTTCCCCGGATACTGAACTCGGTTGGTTCTGGCATGCCGTCATAATAGGGCTCAATCTTCATGTAGACTTCACCGAATTGTCCTGCACCGCCCGATTGCTTCTTATGACGATAGCTCGAGCTGGAGGATTTTCGTATCGTTTCGCGATAGGATATGCGGGGACTCACAAAATCCACGTGCAGGTTGTACATCTTTTCCAAAAACCATTTACAAACGGTGAGATGAAGTTCCCCCTGACCTGAAATAATAAGCTGCTTCAACTCGCGCGAGTAAGTTACCAGTAAGGTGGGATCTTCCTGGTGTATCTTGTGCAGCACTTCGCCAATTTTTTCATCATCATTTTTACTGTGTGCCACCACTGCCGTGCGAATGCGCGGTTCCGGGAATTCTATGGGGTTGATAGTCACTTCAAAATTTTTAGCGTGGAGTGTCTGGTTGGTATAGGTATCTTTTAATTTAAGCGTTGCGCCGATATCGCCCGCTACCAGCTTGTCCACCGGCTGTCGGGTCTTACCATCCATGATAAAGAGTTGATGGAAACGTTCGATAGCACCGGTTTGACTGTTCACGAGCTCGGAGGTCGAAGTCACTTCGCCTGAAATTACTTTGAAGAAGGAGAGCCGTCCCAGGTTCGGTTCTATGTGTGACTTGAAAACAAAAAGAGCGGTAGGTTTCGATGGATCAAAGAAAATTTCTTTTCCTTCCAACGTCATCTCGGGTTTCGCTTCACGAGGAGAAGGGGCGACATTGTCAATGAAGCCCATCATTCTTCCGCTGCCCATGTTTTTTTTGGCACTCATGCAAAATACTGGAAACACATCGTGATGAATCATTCCGAGTTTTAGTCCTTCACGCATTTCATCCTCATCCAAAGTTCCTGTCTCAAAGTATTTTTCCATAAGTTTCTCATCGTTCTCAGCGGCCTTTTCGACGAGGCTGTTATGAAGCATCGCGGCCTTTTCTTTTTCGCTTTCAGGGATTGGGAGTTTTTCTGGTTTGCCACCGGTCGCCGGAAACTTGTACATCACCATTTTAAGCAAGTCGATGATCGCGTTAAAACCTTCGCCCTGGTTTGCCGGATATTGCATTTGTGTCACAGGAGTTCCAAACCGTTTTTGCAAGGATACAAAGGCGCTGTCGAAATCTGATTTGGGATGGTCTACCTGGTTAATGGCAAAAATGACCGGCTTTTGAAAGCGGTCTACATAATTCCAGATTAACTCCGTGCTCACCTCTACGCCATGCTGCGCGTTGATAACCAATACACATGTGTCGGCCACCCGCAAGGAAGCAATCATTTCACCGGCAAAGTCGTCAAAGCCAGGGGTATCAATAATATTTATTTTATAATCACGCCACTCCGTATGGAGACAGGTGGCAAAGACGGAATTGCCACGTTCTTGTTCGATCTCATGACAATCAGAGACTGTATTTTTTCCTTCAATGGTACCTCGCCGGTGGATAATGCCGGCTTCAAATAGCATGTCTTCGGCCAGCAGTGTTTTGCCAGCCTTCGGCGCCCCGAGCAGGGCAATGTTTTTAATGTGTTTTTCGTCGTAAACTTTCATGGCGGTGGCTGTTTAAGTTGGGAGGAAAAGGGGAGATGAAGTTAAGAAAACTTGTGAAATTGAAAACTTAAAAATCGACTTCCTTTTTTGGCTTGTTCTGGTAGGCCAAAAAAGAGATATTTCGCATCCCCGGCTCCCGGTCCGTTCCCCCTGAGGGTGTTGAGGGGTGCCACTTAAAATTCAAATTGCCACACGGGAGGGGATACCGTGGTGATGGAAGTCGCCGAAATAAAAAGAGAACGCCTTAGCGCTATCAATTTCACTATCCCTTCAGATTATAAAGAAGGTAGGATGACAGGGAGATTCTGAATTTCCGCAGTTCTCAAGAAGACTATTTTAAAAGTGACCCTGTTGAATTTAGTCATCTAAATAAACGGCAGACTTACTGAGCAAGCAATGAGAATTGTTTTGACAGGTATATTGTATTCGTTTGTGTATTTGCTTCATGGTCAGAATCAAGGCATCGTTTCTGACACCGGAAAAAACAAATTTATAGTTAGCAACTATTTAGAGGCGCTCTTGTCAAAACAGTCACCTCCATATTTTTATACTTTGTATGCGGATAATAAACTAAAAAATTTAAATGAAAGTGACTCGTCACTCATTCATAAATTTCTTTTTTATCCAAACAATTTTTCGCAGCAGCGAAGCCTTTTCCTTACGGATTATCGTCAATTGCGTGGATTAAGGTCACGGCAGAATTCTATAATAATTCACGGTTATCTTGCCTCCACAAGCTACGTTAACCGGAACTATCAGGAGATGAGATTGTGGCAAGGGCAACAACAAATTCAAGTTAAGATTGAAGTCCCAAAGGAAATAATGCCATACTACAGCACGTCGATTTATTATGGAGTAAAACCATCATTTAACATGAGAACTACTACATACATACCGTATTCATCGTGGGTGAATCGGTATAACCGCATCTATGAAATGATGGAAAATGACCGCGGACGGCGTTAAGTTTTTAGTCGATATTGGTCGGTACAGGCTGCTTCTCATAGCCCAGCACCTTCATCATGCTTTCGCTGCTTTGCTCAGGGGCAAACAGGCTGGTGGTGATCTCGCCATCTTCATTTCTTGATACAAGCACATGTTTTGGTGCAGGAACAAGGCAGTGTTGAATACCTCCATAACCACCCAACGATTCTTGATAAGCGCCCGTGTGGAAGAATCCAATGTAGAGTCGCTCTTCATCGTTGATCATGGGGAGGAACACTTCGCCGATGTGTGCTTCGGAGTTATAATAATCCATGCTATCACATGTCAAACCACCGATGTTCACTTTATGGTAGGGGTCATCCCATTTGTTCACGGCAAGAAGAATGTATTTCTGGTTCAGTCCCCAGGCATCGGGCATCTGGGTGATGAACGAACCATCAATCATATACCAAAGTTCTTTGTCGTTCTGTAATTTCTGGTCGACCGTTGAATACAGAATCGCGCCACTCTCACCAACCGTGTAGCTACCGAACTCTGTGAAAATGTGGGGAACGGGTACGTTGTTCTTATCACAAATCCATTTGATGTTTTCCACAATCTGCTCGATCATGTACTTATAGTCGAACGAAAAGGTGAGCGAAGTTTTGATGGGGAACCCGCCACCGATATCAATGGAGTCAAGCGTATCACAGATTTTTCGCAGCTCGCAATATTTAAAAATGAAGCGACTCAGTTCGCTCCAGTAGTATGCCGTGTCTTTAATGCCCGTGTTGATAAAGAAGTGCAGCATTTTCAACGAAGCCTTTTGACTGGTGGCAATCTTTTCTTTGTACAAAGGCACAATGTCGCTGTAGCGAATGCCGAGACGCGATGTATAAAATTCAAATTTCGGTTCCTCGTCTGACGCGACCCTTATGCCCACCTGGTAGGGTACATTTACTTTTTGTTCGTAAACATCTATTTCACCCAGTGTATCGAGAATGGGAATGCAATTCGAAAAGCCGTCATTTAATAAATTCGAAATATTGTCGGTGTATAAGGGCATTTTGAAGCCGTTGCATATCACATAGATATCTTTCGTGATCTTGCCACGTTCGTGCAACGACCTGACAATGTTTATATCGAACGCAGAGGAGGTTTCAATATGAACGTTGTTCTTCAGCGCTTCCTCCAATACAAAAGAAAAATGGGAAGACTTGGTGCAATAGCAATAGGTGTATTTGCCATTGTATTTGAAACGCTCCATGGCGTTATTGAAGGTAGCCTGTACAAAGCGGACGTTCTCGCTGATGCGCGGCAGGTAGGTGAGCTTCAGTGGTGTGCCGTACTCCTTGATGATATCCATCAACGGTACGTCGTTGAAAAGTAACTCGTGTTCCCAAACCTTAAATTCTTCCTGTGGAAATTCAAAGGTCTGTTCGATGAGTTCACGGTAGCTCTTCATTTCACATTCATGGGTTTAACGGCTGTAGGGAAGGATTATGCTTAAAAAACGCAATATTGGTATAAATTTGCCATCTTTGCAATACCATTAGCTGTATGCTCAACCCCCAGTTTCTTCTTTCTTTCGCTTTGGCATCCCGATTGCTATCGGGACCAGATCTGTGAGGCAGGACCGCTATTCCTGTCGATGGTAATACGCTGTTAGTTTATTGTTAATCTTAGTTTTTGTGAGCGATAAAATAAAAATCATAGAAGTAAAGTCTGAGATCGGGGCCGGCACCCGTGGAGCCAGCTTGGGTGTGGAAGCTATAAAAATCGCCAGCCTGGACATGAAATCCAACTTCTTCCGGGAAAATGAGAGTATCGAAGTAGAAAATGTCAACGAACTGCTCTTCAACAGCGCTGAGCATGCGCATGCCAAGTTCATTGATGGAGTATTGATCATGGAGGAACGCGTTTGTCTGGAAGTATACGAGCAGATTTTCGACGATTTTTTTCCAATGATCATTGCGGGCGATCACAGTACCGCCTTTGGCACGATCGCAGGAATAAAGAAAGCCCACCCCAAAAAACGTCTCGGCGTTGTCTGGATCGACGCCCACGCGGATTTTCATACTCCCTACACCACGCCTTCCGGTAATATGCACGGCATGACACTGGCGATGGCCTGCGACATTGACAATCTTGAATGTAAAATCAATGACCCGAAGAGCGAGACCATTGAATACTGGGAACAAATAATGAATGTAGGCATTCCCGGGGCGAAGATTTACCCGGAGGATATTGTATTTGTTTCAGTACGTGACCTGGAAAAACCCGAAAACTATCTCATTAATAAATACGGTATCCCAAACTTCACCCCCGAGGAAGTGAAAAAATTGGGTCCGGTGGCGGTGGCACAGGAAGCCTTAAAGCTGCTCGATCATTGCGACTTGCTCTATGTATCGTTTGATGTGGACAGCATGGACAGCAGGATCTCGATCGGTACCGGTACCCCCGTGCCTAATGGACTCACAGTGGAAGAAGCCAAGTTATTAAATGTAGAACTCGCCAAGAGCCCTAAAATTTGCGCTTGGGAGATAGCTGAGGTAAACCCCACGCTCGATACATTAAACAGCATGGCAGAAAGCGGATTCGAAGTGATGGAAGCCACTGCACGTGCAATTGAAGCGAGGACCATTGTGCCGGAGCAACCACATAAGAAAGTCAACGCAAGAAAAGAACGACGCAAAATGCTCCGGCCTAATCAGGCTGACGAGCACCCGGTCTGATTGGTAATTGGTAATCGGTGCGCTGAAATTTTCAAATATTCCATATTTTAAGGAGCTTGTTTTGAACGAATTGATGTCAACCCAATTCAAACTGATTACCTCTCACCGATTACCTGATTACCCATTACCTTCGCACAGTTTCCGACACACACCCTAGTCAACTTCGTAGACAACACCCCCTTGCCTCCTGATCTCGTCGCTCACTTCTGCCATGAGCAGACTCAGACGATGCGGCATCAGGTCGCTTTCAATTACCTTTTCTGCCAGGCAACGGGCAACTTCCCGGATTTGAAATTCAAAACCATTGCCGGAATGCGGAAACGAAAATTCTGTCTCCTCTCCGGAATTAAGACGCAGGGAAACGAGCTGTGATTTGTGCCACGGAGTCTGGATGGTGATGCGCCCCAGTGTGCCCATAATGTGAGCGTCTTTTACTGAATCAGTAACAATGGAGGAGGCTATGTGCGCGATTGCACCATTACGATAATTAAATAATGAGCTCGTGGTGGCATCGGCTCCTGTTGTTGCCAACTGGCTGAAGGATTTTATCGCATCCGGTTTACCCAAAACCAA
>JANYKP010000176.1 GCA_025358195.1 Cyclobacteriaceae bacterium | reverse complement strand
ACCATTCCCCATACCATCCCTAAGGGCAGTCCGTTGAAGAACAGGAAAATAAGATTGTAGGGCGTGGGCGCGACGGCAAACCCTAACCAGGAAAGGGCGGCGATACTCACCATCAACAAAATTCCTTTAAGTCTGGCGTGCGCCCCAAGTTCGGAAACAATTTTTATTCCGATAAACTTGGAGAGCATGTATCCCAGTACCTGGGAGATCACCATCCATACCTTAAAGCTATGACCCCAAACAGTCAAACCTTCGTACGTGGCCACTCCAAATGTTTTGCGCAAAGCAAATATGCAGGTATACAAACAGAACGCAGATATCGCCACGTAAAATGAAAACCAAAATCCATTGGCGGTTTGAAGCCAGCGGGTGATGGGATGATTCGTAGTTAAGCGTGGCTCCATGCAACAAGATGCGGATTTCACGCAAAGAACGCAAAGTAAGAACGCAAAGGCAGTCAAGAAAATATTCCCTTTGCGGTTTTTGCGTACTTTTTTTGCGGCCTTTGCGTGCCTGCATTTCTTTCATACTTGACCTCGCATTTCACCCACATGGAGAAATATTAATTATATTCGTAGTTGTTCGAACCTACCCACTATGAAGACCCTTTGCCGCTGGATGATTTCCCTCCTGATGACTTCCGCCTTGTTTTCCTGCCAGCCGCCGAGCGAACGGAAAGCGTATCTGGATTCTTTAGTTAAACAACTGGAGGCGAAGCGTGTTGTCCTGCCGAATGGATGGTCGCTAAGTCCTGCAGGAATATCACTGCCGTTGGGAGATTTTCCAATGAATCTGGTCATCTCGCCTTCCGGTAAATTCATGGCTGTTACCAACAATGGTCAGGGTAAACAAACCCTTACATTGATTGACCCCGCCACCGAGAAAGTTTTAACTGAAGTTGAAATCAGGAAATCATGGTACGGACTTGCCTTCAACCGCGACGAAACACGGTTGTTTGCCTCTGGCGGTAACGACAACATGATTCTTATTTATGCGATCCAGGATGCAACACTGAAAAAAATCGATTCCATTGTCCTGGGAAAACCATGGCCGGTAAGAATTTCACCTACCGGCATCGCGCTGGACGATGAGGCAGAGAAACTATTCATCGCAACGAAAGAGGATAGCGCCTTGTACATCGCTGATCTTTCTACTAAACAATCAACAAGAATACCGCTAGGTCATGAAGCGTATGCGTGCTTGCTTAGCCCTGATCGGAAAACGTTGTATATATCGCTCTGGGGTGGTGAAAAAGTGGCTGTCCTGGATGCCGAAAAAGGAACGTTGCTGGCCACGATACCAGTAGGCAGCCACCCCAACGAAATGACTTTAACGCGAGACGGTAAGTATCTTTTTGTCGCAAATTCTAATGAGAATTCTGTATCGGTCATTAACACAGTTTCTCAGAAGGTGATCGAAGTGATTTCTTCCGCGCTGTATCCTGATTCCCCGGCGGGAAGCACGCCCAATGCCGTGGCCTTGTCGGAAGAGGATGACAGGCTCTACATCGCCAACGCTGACAACAATTGCCTGGCGGTATTTGATGTGAAAAAACCAGGCGAAAGCAAAAGTCTTGGGTTTATTCCTACCGATTGGTACCCCACTTCCGTAAAAGTATGGAACACAAAACTGTGGGTGGCCAATGGAAAAGGTGGTCGATCGTTACCAAATCCGAAGAAAGAATACATCGGTTCTCTCTTCAAGGGAACATTGTCCATCATTTCGCAGCCATCGGAAGAAGAACTCAAGATATATTCATCCATAACCTATAAAAACACACCGTACAACAAAGCGATAGAAAAAGTGGCGGCTGGCGAGGAGGGGAATCCCATCCCGCGCAAGCCCGGTGATCGCACACCGATCAAGTATGTATTTTATGTGATCAAAGAAAACAGGACGTATGATCAGGTGTTCGGTGACATGCCGGAAGGAAATGGAGATTCCACCTTATGCCTGTTTTCACAAAAAGTTACGCCCAATCACCACGCCCTTGCCCGTGAGTTTGTGTTACTGGATAATTTTTATGTGAATGCGGAAGTAAGCGCCGACGGTCATAACTGGTCAATGGCCGCCTATGCCAATGACTTCGTGGAAAAAACCTGGCCTACTAGTTATGGGCATCGCGGGGGAGAATATGATTATGAAGGCAGCCGGAAAATTGCTTTTCCGAAAGATGGTTTCATTTGGGACTATTGTCAACGGGCCGGTGTCAGTTATCGGACATACGGTGAATTTGTGTACAATGGAACGACAGAATTGCCATCATTAAAAGATCATTTTGATGCCGACTTTCCTTCGTGGGACTTGGAAATTCCGGACCGCGTCCGGGTGGGAAAATGGAAACATGATTTTGATTCCCTGGTAGCAAAAGGGGCATTACCCCAGTTGAGTACGATTAAGTTACCGAATGATCATACCGCCGGTGCCAAGGAAGGAATGCCAACACCTCGCGCCATGGTCGCGGAAAATGATCTTGCCCTGGGAGAATTTATTGAGCACCTCAGCAGGAGCACTGTGTGGAAAGAATCAGCAGTTTTCATTTTAGAAGATGATGCTCAGAACGGCCCGGATCATGTGGATGCGCACCGGTCCATCGCATTTGTCATAAGCCCCTATGCAAAACGAAACGCGGTGATCAGCAGTATGTATTCGACAGCCTCCATGCTTCGCACGATGGAATTGATTTTGGGATTACCCCCGATGAGTCAATACGATGCAGGCGCTCCGCCCATGTGGGAGTGCTTTACGTCTTCACCTGATCTGAGCGCGTATCAGTTCAAACCAGCTACCTACAACATGCTCGAGATGAATAAGAAACAAACAGCTATTGCCAAACAGTCGGCTGAATTTAACTTTACCATCATCGATGCGGCTCCCGATCGCGAATTCAACGAGGTGATTTGGAAAACGGTGAAAGGGTTGAACAGCCAAATGCCATCACCCATCCGGAGTGCTTTTGTCAAGCCGATTGCGGAAAGTGAAGAGGACGACGATTAGAATCTACTGATTAGTTAATCGTGGGTTGTAGCTGTAAGAAAATACCATCGTTATTAACAGAGCTTACTGCTCACCTTCAATGGTTTGGACCCGTTTCGATATGGAAAGAATTTCTTTAAATGTGGAATCGTTTCGTTGTTGAATTTCCTTTGTCTCCAGCTGAAGCACTTTTATTTCCTTATAAATCTCTTTTGTTTGCAGTTGAAGCTCTTTTGTTTGCTGATAAAGCTCTTTTGTTTGGTGTTGAAGATCGTTCGTTTGCGGATGAAGATCTTTCATTTGTAGTTGAAAGTCTTTTGTTTGCTGTTGAATATCTTTTGTTTGTTGTTTAAGATCTTTTGTTTGAAGTTGAATGTCTTTTGTCTGGTCCTGAAGAATTTCAATCCTTTCAGAGTGCGTCACGATCACCTGATAAGCCAGGTCCATCCGTGCAAACTGTTTTTCGAATAGTATGTCATGCTTGTCCATCCTGTCCAAAAGCCGGTCTGTCTTTTGAAGATATTCCGCAAGCAGTTCAATCAATTCAAGTATCCTCTTCTCAACATTCATCTTTTTAACAAGAATTTAGTGCAAGATAATAGATAAGCCAGCCAACGTCAAGCACTTTGGCACCAGGAAAACAAGATCATTTCCTATAATCCAACGCCGGAGGCCGGTCACCCAATAATGCTTCGTATTTAAAATTCTCTCCGGCCTTTTTGCGAAGTTCTTTCCACGCTTCCTCTATAACCGCAGGTGAATTATAAAGATCAACCGCTGTCAACGCCAACGTTTTTGCGGCGACCATCATTCCTTTAAAACCGATGGACGTTCCACCAGCGGCAACGGCCTGCCAGCTGTGAGCGGCGGTACCGGGCACCCAGGTAGCTACACGCAAGCCTGCCGTAGGTACCACCCAACTGATATCGGCTACATCCGTAGAGCCGCCGCTTTCACTTTCGCCCAACGGTGCGATCTCGTTGCTGGTTTCCAGTTTAGGTACGTTGTCGGTAAAGGTCTGTTGGATTTTCATTCCGAACGCTCGCTCTTCCGCTGTATAGACAAATCCTCCTACGAGCCTAAGGTTGGCATCCATAACTTTTGCCAGCGATTCACTGGCGAGCATGTTATAAACTCCGCCAGTGACTTCGTATTTCATTCTCGTATCCGTTCCAAGGGCAGCTCCTTCTGCGGCGCGAACAACTCGTTCCCAAGTTGATTTTACTTCCATAGGCTTCGGGTGCCGCACATAGTAATAGGCTTCTGCAAAAGCTGGAACGACATTGGGCGCTTCGCCTCCTCGTGTAATCACATAATGAATTCGCGTTGCATCGCTGACGTGTTCACGGAGCATGTTTACCATATTGTCCATCGCCTCCACTCCATCCAAAGCCGAGCGACCGCGCTCTGGTGAGGCAGCAGCGTGCGAGGCGACACCATAGAAACGAAACTTTCCGGATTTGTTTGATAAGGAAGCCCCCCATCCTGCTGAGTTTGACGCACCGGGATGCCAGTGAATGACGACGTCTACATCTTTAAATAACCCATCGCGTACCATATAGACTTTTCCGGAACCACCTTCTTCTGCTGGTGTGCCATAAAAGCGTATCGTGCCAGCCTTTTTATTCGCGATAAGCCAATCTTTTACAGCGATGGCCGCTGCCGCTGACGCAACGCCAAACAAATGATGACCGCATGCATGGCCGGCAATTTTGGTTGGAATCGGTTTCAGTTCTGGCACCGCCTCTTGTGAGACCCCCGGGAGCGCATCAAATTCTCCTAAAATTCCGATGACGGGTTTACCTGAGCCGTAGGTCGCGGTAAACGCTGTGGGCATTCCTGCCACGTTGTTTTGCACAATGAACCCGGCCTCTTTTAAAGTTTGTTGAAGCAACGCCGTGCTTTGATTTTCCTGAAAACCCACTTCTGCGAAGTCCCAGATTTTTTTAGCGGTCGCTGAATATAAATCGTATTTATTATCGATGGACTTGATTACGTCCTGTTTTGTTTTTTGGGCAACCGCAGTTTCGGAAAGGAGAATGATGGCTGTCAGGAAAAGGACAATGTGCTTCGTCATGGCATTTTAAATTTTGTTAAACTTACTACTTCGCTAAAGCTACGGAGTACAGCGTAAAAAACTAAAGTATTTCCAGGAACAATTATGTCGCACTGACTTCTGGTTCATTGAGGGTTAAGAAGGCGATACTCCAATATACTTTTTTTGCAAGAGGCCTGGGCTCAATGGCCCAGCTGCGGAAGTGAAGCGTTAGGCACCTGCTGTTGTTTTGCATTTTTTGATTTTCAATTTGCTTAGAATCCCTATCTTTAACTCATAGATTGAATCGCATGTCCAGAAAATTTATTTTCATCACCTTCCCGCTCATCCTCTTGTTTGGAATTTATTTCCTCGGCCCTGAACCGGATAGTCCGGTGTGGAACAAGGACATGCCCACCGTACCGCAACAGCCCGATGCGTTGGAAAAATATGTCGCAACGCAGGAGAGCAAGCATAAATTGAAACCGGATAACGAAGCGCGAATTATTTGGGCAGACTCCTTAAAGAAAAGAACCGAATACAGTGTGGTGTACATTCACGGTTTCTCTGCCAGCCAGGAAGAAGGAGATCCTATTCACGAGAAGTTCGCAAAAACATTTGGCTGCAATTTATACCTCGCTCGTATGGCGGACCATGGTATTGATACCACGGAGCAACTTTTGTATTTCACCCCCGACCGATGGTGGAGGAGTAGCAAGGAAGCCCTGGCGATCGGCAAAGCGCTCGGCGACAAAGTAATATTAATGAGTACCTCCACCGGGGGCACGATGGCATTGGTGCTGGCAGCCGAATACCCGCAAGATGTGTATGCCTTGATTAACATGTCACCCAATATTGCCATTAATAATCCCAATGCGTGGATTTCGAATAATCCGTGGGGATTGCAAATAGCCAGAATGGTAGTAGGGAGCAAGTATAATATGCCAAAAAAGGCCCCAAATGTTGTTGATACTTCGGCGGATAGTCAATATTGGAACAAGAAGTACCGGCTGGAAGCGGTCTGTCAATTACAAGAATTGCTGGAAAGCAAAATGAACAAGGCCACTTTTGAGAAAATAAAACAACCTTGTCTGACACTTTATTATTATAAAAATGAAAAGGAACAAGATCCCCAGGTGAAAGTCAGTGCGATGCTGGAAATGAATAGTCAGTTGAGTACGCCGGACTCGCTCAAAGTGGCCGTCCCCATTCCAAATGCCGGAGGTCACGTGCTGGGCTCACACATTGTATCAAAGGACCTTGAAAGTGTTTCAAGGGAGGTCCGGAAATTTGCTATTGAAAAGCTTCGGATGAAACCGGTTACAGGCGCTCAAACTCCATGAGGAGATGTTTTGACAGCAAAACCGACCAGGAGGTGTTAAGTTTGAAAATGTCAGTATACACATTCTGATTATCAGCATCCTTTCTAATTTGTTGCTTGCGCACCCTGCTTGCAAAGAACCAGATGATCGGATAGAAGATAAGTAACAGGTAGGATGTCGAGCTTCGCTGGGAAGGATGAACTTTTCGCAGCTGCAGATGATGGATGGCAGCGAGTGTGCGCAAACGCTGCACGCCACTCACAAAAAGTTTACCAAAATAGATCTGTCCAGGTTTCCAGTTTACATAAGCCGTTAGCTCATTGGGTGGGGGACTTCCATAGTGTTCACTTTCTGTCAGGAATTGGGAGAACCGGCCACGAAGGGAAGAACCGTTGGGAGTAGTTAGCAGAAACCGGCCTGCGGGTTTAAGAATTCTTGCTACTTCCTTAAAAAGAAAAAGCTGGTTGGGAAGATGTTCAATCGTTTCAGCGAGGATCACATAATCGGCAATGCCTGATTCAATTGGGAAAGGCTCTTGAAGATGAATGGGGCGACAAGTGGCCGTGGCAAATGTGTTATTGCCGGGAAAAAGATCGAAGGGCATGACCCGGCAATTCGCTCCTTCAAATAAATGAGAGATGTACCCGCTTCCGGCAGACAGATCGACTACAATTTTATCTTGTAACGTATCCCGGTTCCTCTTTGTATAGTTAACAAAAAAAAGTAATGCATTATCTCGTGAATGTGGTGCATCCACCATGGCCTTCATTGGTTTTTCATTTTTTTTAAATAGTCAATGGCCCGCACCAGATCCTGCGGAGTGTCGATACAAAGCCCTTCTTCTGCGTCCGTTTCAACAGTCTTTATTTTGAAGCCGTTTTCGAGCCAGCGAAGTTGTTCGAGCGATTCGGCTTTTTCAAGCACCGAGACAGGGAGCAGCGTTATCTCTTTTAAAATATCATGACGGTAGGCATACAATCCCACATGGCGATAGTAGGTTGTTTCACGCAGCCAGTTTTCTTGCTCACTTTTCTGAACGAAAGGAACGGGGGAGCGGCTGAAATACATAGCTTCTTTCTTTGTATTCAAAACCACTTTCGCCTCGTTCGGTGAAAGGAGTTGTTCAAGGGAAGAGACGGGTTGAATAAGCGTGGCAAGCTCGGTAGTATTCTCCAGGGAAGAACAAAGCAAATCAATCTGGCCTGGATCGATAAATGGCTCGTCGCCCTGAATATTCACCACAAAATCAAATGATGATTTTTGCAATTGTAATGCTTCCCAGCACCGGTCGGTTCCACTGGGGTGCTGGTCGGACGTAAGGCAAGCATTGCCACCAAAAGAGATGACGTGATCAAAAATCTTCTGATGGTCGGTAGCTACCACTATTTCACTAAGCCGCTTTGCCTTTTTGCATTGCAGATACACACGATGCACCATTGACTTCCCCAATAGATCAGCAAGGGGTTTGCCTGGAAAACGTGTAGAGGCAAACCGTGCCGGAATAACGCCGAGTATCTTCATGCAGTGGTCTTCTTTACGCGCAATGTTGAACTTTCGACGTCGATCACTTCAATGACAGCCTCCTTTTCAATGTACTCACCCCGGCTAAAGGCATCGTAAAGTTTTCCCGCGATCAACACCTTGCCACTGGGTCGAAGTACCGTAAAGGCAGTCCCCGTTTTACCCACCATCAGTTCTTCATTGAAGTTTGACGTATAGCCTTGTTCTTTGTCCTGGGTTTCGGTGAGCACCATTCGCCTGAATGCTTTTGTTTGAGTTAGCCGTGCGCTGCCAAAAAAAAGTAACAAAGCTCCCCCCGACAACCCGCCAAAGGTC
>JANYKP010000164.1 GCA_025358195.1 Cyclobacteriaceae bacterium | reverse complement strand
TAAACGATTAGTACCATGCTTTTACTTTTTGCTATCGTAGTTGCCTTAATTTTTCAATTGGCGATCTGCTTTTTGTTTTTCTATCTGACGGATACCAGAAGATATCGCAGGCTGATCAACAATGGCCTTCGCTCAGTTTTTTAATCCGAATACGGAGGTAATTTCCAGAGAAACGCGCTGAGGTCTTCCCGACTTTGCATCCAGCAAACACCAGGTTGTACATGCGGATGCGAGGGTTTTGAGGTCGCCGCTTCGCTGGATGGAAACATAGCGTTTCTGACGCGGGCCTTCCGGGACGTCTATCCAGGTACTGGCTACAATTTTGTCTCCTGAAAATGCCGGAGAATGGTAGTCAATTTCATGCCTTAGCACGACCCATCTGTATTTATTTTTCAACGCTTCGGACCCAAGGCTATTCCAATGAGCATAGGCGACTTCTTGAATCCAACGGAGGTAGACCACATTGTTCACATGATTTTGTCCGTCAATATCCTCTGGCAGCACGTGTATATCCAGGCTGAAGACACCGCGATCATTTGGGATTTCCACCATAACCCTTAGCGAACTTTTCTTGCCGCCTGGTTGAATTTCTCCTTGACCAGTTTCCGGAACCAGGTAGGAGCGAGTCGCTTCAGTCTCCACTGCTTTCGGGCGGGCTTAGGCAGGATGATATAAAACTCACCTTTCCCTGCGCGGTGTAAAATTTCTTCTGCCACCGCTTTGGCTTCGAGTCTTGAATGGTCAATAAAGAATTGTGTGGTCTTTTTCACCCGCTCGCCGCCTCGTGCGCTTTGGGCAATGTTGGTTTTGAAATACGAGGGTTGAAGACAGGAAACCTTTACATTAAAATCCATCAGTTCGCCGTATAATGTTTCGCTAATAGCCACGACGGCCGCCTTTGTCATATTGTAGGCACCCATGGTTGGAGCGCAACTGACAGCAGCCAGACTGGCGGTATTCAAAATATGACCTGACTTTTGCTTTTTGAAAGTTGGGATGAAATAGTAACAACCGTAAATCACGCTGAATTGGTTGACGCGCGTCATCCATTCCCAATTGTCCAGCGAGTATTCTTCAAAAGTGCCTCCATCGCCTACTCCTGCATTGTTGAAAAGCAAATCAATGCCGCCTGCTTTCGCCAAAAAGTCAAGGGCTACCTGCTGATATTGTGAACGATCGGAAACATCAAGGTGAAATGGAATTGTTTTTCCACCCAATGCTTCAAATTCCTTTGCAGCAATGGCAAGGTGCTCCTGGTTGATATCGGCGATGCCCAGTGTCCAGCCATCTTGCGCCAGTTCAACACAAAAAGCTTTTCCAAGTCCCGACGCAGCGCCGGTGATGAAGGCCCGTTTGCCGGGGTGTTGTTGTGTGAGTGCGTAATTCATGGTGTGATCTTATAAATGACAATATAATCAAATCATGTGTGGTCTTTTGTGAGTAGGTGCGACTGGGTGTTGGCTGTTGGGTCTTGGCTATTGGCTTGAGCGCTGTTAGATATTTGATTTGCATCCTTGCGATGACCATTGGCTAATAGGTGCGACTGGGTGTTGGGTCTTGGCTATTGGCTTGCGCGCGGGTAGTTATTGGATTTGCAATTCCTTGTGATGGACATCGGCTAGGCTCGGTTTGCCAAAGGCCAAAACCCAACAGTCATTATATAGAGTTTAACTCGACCGCCTTCACACCTCGCTGCGCCAAATTATGAATAACATGGATGAGTTTTCCGAAGCGGGGATCTTTCGAGTGCCCTTGCTTCCAGCGTGCATAAATCTGTTGGGCAATCACCGCATTTTTGTACAACCCAAAAGCATAATAAAATACAGGATTAGTGATTGACCTGCAGCTCTTCATGGAATACCTTTCTACTACTTCCTTTCTGGTAAGGTTTCCGGGGAGCCATGAGATGTTGAACACTTTTGCCAGATCGCCATCACCCTCTTCTGCCCAATACGCGAGGCTTGCACCGAGATCCATCCACGGGTCGCCAACGGTTGCCATCTCCCAATCCAATACCCCAATGATTTCAGACAGGTCGTTTTCACGGAGGATCAGGTTATCATACTTGTAATCATTGTGTAGTAAGGTGGGTTCTGTATCTCCTGGCTGATTTTGTTTTAGCCAGTTGCTCAATGTTTCCATTTCTTCGATAGCATCGGTTTGAGCGGCCGCATATCGCTTTGTCCAGCCTTCTACTTGCCGCTGAACATAACCTTCAGGTTTCCCCAACTGAATCAATCCTGTCTTTTGAATATCAAGCGAGTGCAGAACAACTAGATTATCGACCAGGGATTCCGAAATCTTTCTCATCTCAGCAGGAGCAAGCCGTATTTCTTTCACAGAAGAAGGTCGCAGAATGATTCCCTTGATTCTTTCCATGATATAAAATGGTGCACCGATTATTTCGGGATCTTCACAAAGAATAATGGGCACTGGAATCTTTGAATAATGATCGCGCAATAGCGAGAGTACTTTAAATTCCCGCCCCATGTCATGGGCAGATTTGATGGGAGCTCCAAATGGAGGGCGCCTTAGAATATATTCTCCCGTTTCGGTTCGAAGAAGATAGGTAAGATTGGAGTATCCTCCGGGAAATTGTTTCTGCTCTATTACAATACCAATTTGTGTAGCACTTCTGACTAGATAATTATTCAACGACGATAGATTAATTTCTTCCCCTTGTCTGATGGAAACGGGTTGATCGGGCCGGATCATACTGACCTTTTCTTCTTTTTGATATCCAAGCCATACTCTTTTAGAATGCTCAACGCAAGACTTTGTTTGTGCACCTCGTCAGCACCATCCCAAATACGGGCCCCGCGCTCATGCTGGTAGATGGTAGCCAGCATGGTTCCATCCGACAAGCCCATGGCACCGTGCACCTGTATGGACCGGTCAAGGACTTTGAGCATCATGTTGGCAGTAAAGAATTTGATGCCAGAGATCTGATTACGCGACGCGGCGGCGCCATCTGCGTCGATGCTGGAGGCAGTCCGCAACACTAATAGACGAGCCGCATCAATTTCAACACGGCTCTCCGCGATGAATCCCTGAATGAATTGCTTTTCACCCAACATTACACCTTCTTCCATCTCACGTGAGGCTGCCCGTTTGCACATTAAATCAAATGCCTTCTCGGCAATTCCGATCCAACGCATGCAGTGATGGATCCGGCCGGGTCCCAGACGCTCTTGTGCAAGTTTGAATCCCGAACCTTCTTCTCCAATCAGGTTGGTCACCGGGACTTCACAATTTTCAAAACGTATTTCCGAATGACTGGCCCATCCAGCACCTGCTTCACCAAATACGGGAATTTTTCTAATATGTGAGAAGCCTCTGGTGTTGGTAGGTACGATGATCATACTCGCCCGCTGATGAGGAGGAGCTGTTGGATTGGTAACAGCCATTACAATGGCAAATGCGGCACCATCAGCACTGGAAGTAAACCATTTGTGTCCGTTCAAAATATAGGTGTCTCCTTTTCGCGTTGCTGTTGTTGCAAGGCGCGTAGGGTTGGAGCCGGCATATTCCGGTTCGGTCATTGCAAAACAACTTCTGATTTTACCTTCCAGCAGTGGATGCAGAAATTTTTTCTTTTGCTCCTCGGAACCGAACTTACTCAAGAGTTCCATGTTACCGATATCGGGTGCCTGACAATTGAAGGTGTAATGACCGTAAAAAGGAGTGAGCGCCAAGGCTTCACTGATTTGTCCAAACTCACAAAGGGTAAGACCCCAGCCTCCTTCATTTTTGGGAAGATGTAAACCCCACAACCCGGCGGCTTTAACCTTTTCGCGCATGCTATCCAGCAGGGCATAGGTTTCGGCCGTGCTCCTGGAATGATGCTCTGTTTCTAACCAGAGGAGTTCATTCAGGACAAATGCCTTAACCTTTGGCAGGAGCTCGCTTAGGCGTGCGGTCGCAAATATTTTTTCCATAAGATTTTATTCAACAGGTTTAGGTGTAGCCTTTATATCGTAGTTCCGCCATCAGCAAAAAATAAGGTGCCGGTACAATATGCAGACGCATCCGAAGCCAGGAAAAGGGCGAGTGCAGCGATCTCGTCTACCGTACCCATGCGACCCATGGGTACCATTTTCATGAATTTCTTAAGCACATTTTCGTCTTCCCAGAGCGCTTGAGAGAATTTTGTTTTGATCAATCCCGGACAGATCGCGTTTACTCGGATGTTATCACGTCCCCATTCTTTTGCCATCACTTTTGTTAGCATATTCAATGCTGCCTTTGAAACCGAGTAAATCCCGAGTCCACTGTCGGGTCTTTCACCTGCAATTGAGCTCATATTGATGACTGATCCGCCGTGGTGCTTCAAATAGGGATAGGCAAGTTTGCAAAGTTCAAAGGATGCCTTCACGTTCACATCCATTATTTTATCGTAGGCCCATTCCTCCGTTTGTACCACCGGACCAAAAGCAGGATTGGCTGCGGCATTATTTACGAAGATGTCGATACCTCCATATTTTTCTACCGTCTTTTCTACCAATGCTTTACGTGCAGACGAATCTCCCGTATTGGCGGCAATGCCTATGCACTCGCCTCCTGTTGATCTTATTTTTTCGGCTACTTTATCAAGTTCATCCTGCTTGCGCGAGTTGATGACCACTTTCGCACCATTTGCCGCAAACGTAGTGGCGATGGCTTCTCCAATTCCTTTACTGGCACCCGTGACAAGGGCGATTTTATTTTCAAGATTGAAATTCATAGCAATGGTTTGTAGGTGTTCTATGATTTACTTTAATTCTTTCAAGCTGGCTTTTTTGAGCCCCTGGTTCAAGCTAGCCAATTCTTTTTCTTTCCAGCTTTTCCACTCAGTCATCACTTTTTCAAATTGATCTTGAGCATCTTTCACACCGGCAATTGCTTGTGTGGTAGCCGGCATGTCAGTCTCTTGAAAAATATTCAGCAACGTGGCAAATGTATCGCTCATCCTTCCCAGCCCGGGGTTTAGATTGCCTCTCGGCGGATTCTCCATTTTAGCAAGGAGCTGGTCTGTTGCGCTAAGCTGGGTTGCCAACCCACCCTTTGCTTTCGGGAGGAGCGCTTTTATTTGCTCACGCAAACTGCCGGCCTCCTTGAGCGAGGCAAGAAGTTGTTGACGGTTTTGATAACAGGTCACGGAGAGATCATGTTGCGTTGTCAGGTCTTCAAGGGAGGTCTTGACCCGTGGATCTATTTTTACAATGATCAGGGATGGGTGACTAGTTCCATTCACCGTCAATTTGATGGTATAGATTCCAGGCAATACCCATGGAGAGGTAAACTCTGGTGCAGTTTGTCCCGGTATGGCCGAAATGGGATACGATGGCGGCACGTCAAGGGGAGCGTAGTGCATATCCCACAGAAAGCGATGTGAGCCCGCCTCTCCGGAGAGAATTTGCTGTGGACGAGTCCAATATAATGGAGTATTACCATCAGGAATTTGGTAAGGCTTGTCGTCGCTGGTAAATCTTCGAATGAACTTATTGCTACTATCAAAAATCTCTAGTGTAACAACGCCTTTTACTTTTTCCTTTAGATAGTAATTGATGATTGCACCGTCCGGTGGATTCTGTCCGGCCGGTTCTTCGGGTGGCAAAGGGGTATCGGGGTACATGCTCCAGCGGACACGATAGGATTCCTGTGGTTTGTACAAAATGGAATTCGCGGAAGCGGATGACGCGGTGATTTGTCGGAGTGGCGTGATGTCATCCAGTATCCAAAATGAACGGCCGTGGGTGCCAATGACCAGGTCATCGTCTTTTATTACCAGGTCACGGATCGAAGTAGCCGGCATGTTTAATCGAAGTGTCTGCCAAT
>JANYKP010000136.1 GCA_025358195.1 Cyclobacteriaceae bacterium | reverse complement strand
ATAAAAACTTTCAGCAATCGTTCGAAATCACGCTGGGGCCCCTGTGGTGGAGGTGTATATTTGGAAAATCGGTAGCCTAACACGGTGAATGGATAATGATGATTTAAACTTAACCATTTTATGAAACA
Organism: Cyclobacteriaceae bacterium; assembly: GCA_025358195.1. GTDB lineage: Bacteria > Bacteroidota > Bacteroidia > Cytophagales > Cyclobacteriaceae > ELB16-189. The sequence goes on along the minus strand of JANYKP010000136.1, from coordinate 2,110 downwards.
GAAACCGTTGATTAATGGTTAAGTTTAAATCATCATTATCCATTCACCGTGTTAGGCTACCGATTTTCCAAATATACACCTCCACCACAGGGGCCCCAGCGTGATTTCGAACGATTGCTGAAAGTTTTTATGCAGTTGATATTGATTACCGCTGGCAATGTGGCCGAGGCCCTGCAATGGATGACCGAGGTTGACCGGCAGTACAAACTGACCAATGACAAGTACGGCATGGGCGACTTTATTGAAGACCTTAAAAAAAATGGCTACATCTCGGAAGATGGCCCAAAGGGTGAGTTTAAACTAAAACCAAAGAGTGAACAAAATCTTCGACAGTCTGCCCTCGAGGAAATCTTTGGAAAACTGAAAAAGACCAGAGGCGGTGAACATAAAACACACCATAACGGTCGCGGAGACGAAGCTACCACCGACCGGCGGGATTACGAGTTTGGTGACACCCTGGAACAAATATCCATAACGGACTCGCTAAAAAATGCACAAATCAATCACGGCGTCGAAGACTTCTTCATGACCGAAGAAGACCTTGAAGTAATAGAGAATGAATTCAAGACCCAAACTTCTACGGTGCTGATGATTGACATTTCCCACTCGATGATTTTATACGGAGAAGACCGAATCACACCCGCGAAGAAAGTGGCATTGGCCTTGGCCGAACTCATCACCAAGAAATATCCGAAAGACACCCTGGACATTCTTGTCTTTGGCGATGATGCCTGGCAGATCGAAATAAAAGACCTGCCGTATATCCAGGTCGGTCCGTACCACACGAACACTGTAGCGGGCCTTGAATTAGCCATGGACATCCTGAGGCGAAGAAAAAATTCCAACAAGCAAATCTTCATGATCACCGATGGCAAGCCAACCTGCATTAAGCAGGGAATCAAGTACTACAAAAACAGTTTTGGACTCGACACCAAAATCCTTAACCAAACACTGAACCTGGCAGCTCAGCTCAGAAAAATAAAAATCCCCGTCACTACCTTCATGATTGCAACCGATCCTTATTTGAAAGCTTTTGTGCGCGAGTTCACGAAAGCCAACAACGGAAATGCCTATTACAGTAGCTTGCAAGGGTTGGGAAATCTTGTTTTCGAAGATTTCAAACGTAACAGGAGAAAGAATTTTTAGTTATTTCTTATGAGCGCCTGGCGCATCGTATAGGTATCAACGACAACGAAATAAAATGGATTATAAAAAAATCACGACACTGGGTCAGTTAAAGTCAGCAGGCTATCGATCGAAAACGATCAAAGACGAGTTGAGGTCCAATCTGATCGATAAACTGAAGAAAAAAGAAAATGTTTTCGAGGGCATTTGGGGATATGAAGAAACAGTAATCCCAGACCTCGAGCGAGCCATCCTCGCCGGCCATGATATAAATTTGCTAGGCCTCCGTGGACAAGCCAAGACCCGCCTCGCACGATTAATGGTAAATCTGTTGGATGAATATGTTCCGGTGGTCGAGGGCTCTGAACTAAATGATGACCCCCTGAATCCCATCTCACGCTTCGGCCACGATATACTCGCAGAGCGGGGCGATACCATGCCTATCAGCTGGTTCCATCGCAACGATCGCTACACGGAAAAATTAGCTACTCCGGATGTATCCATTGCTGATTTGATCGGTGACGTGGATCCAATCAAAGCTGCTTCACTCAAACTACCTTACTCGGATGAGCGGGTGATCCATTTTGGTTTAATTCCACGTTCTCATCGCTGCATTTTTGTGATCAATGAATTGCCCGACTTACAGGCTCGCATCCAGGTAGCGTTGTTTAATATCCTGCAAGAGGGTGATATTCAAATTCGCGGATTCAAGCTCCGGTTATTATTAGACCTGCAGTTTGTGTTTACTGCTAACCCAGAAGATTACACCAACCGCGGTAGTATCGTCACGCCCTTGAAAGACCGGATCGACAGTCAAATCATCACGCACTATCCGAAGACAATTGAGATTGGTAAAAAAATTACTGCACAAGAGGCCCGCATCAATGCGGATCAGAAGAGAGCCGTATCATTGGTTGAGATAGCGAACGACCTGGTGGAACAAATTGCCGTGGAGGCCCGCAAGAGTGAATACGTGGATGCCAAG
>JANYKP010000087.1 GCA_025358195.1 Cyclobacteriaceae bacterium | reverse complement strand
CGGCCGCTGAAATCCATGCTGGATAACAAAATAATTCTCACGCAGGGATTCATTGGTAGAAATCCGGATGGATTTACCACCACACTTGGTCGTGAAGGATCGGACTACAGTGCAGCCATCTTTGCTGCCTGCCTCGGAGCTGAATCTGTTACGATCTGGAAAGATGTGCCCGGCGTTATGAACGCAGACCCAAAGCGCCTGCCAGATGCCATTGTGTTTGATGAGTTACCATTTCGTGAGGCGGCCGAAATGACCTACTACGGCGCATCGGTCATTCATCCCAAAACCATCAAGCCCCTGGCCAATAAAAACATTCCGTTACTTGTAAAAAATTTCGATGATCCTTCCCTTCACGGAACAATTATCCGCGAAGCCACCCTCGATTATATTCCCCCCCTCATTGTTTTCAAAGATAACCAGTGCCTCGTATCGTGCCGGGTCACCGATTTCACCTTTATAGATGAGGAGCAGCTTAGTTTTATTTTCCATGCGCTGTCTGAACTGAATATTAAAATCAATGTCATGCAAAACTCAGCCATTTCGTTTTCATTCTGCATCGATTTCCGGGAAGACAAGATATTGAAGCTGGTCGACCGGTTGGCTAAACAATTTGAGGTGTATTACAATACCGGACTTACGTTGATAACGATAAAAAATTACAACTTAAAACTGTCTGAACAGTATCGGAAAATGCCGGGCATTATTTTAGAGCAATCATCGCGAAGTACATTGCAAATATTGGTCAAGAGTTGAATCATAAATTCTGAATATCGATCCGGATAAAGCTCCCTTCTAAAATCAGTATTCGACATTCTGGATTCATGATTCATTTATTTCTCTTCTGTTTAACCATCAACAAGTATCGTCCATTACCGGCTATGTGCAGTTATTATTTAAGCTCCGCCACGAGAATGTGAAGAAGGCCTCTGACCGATCGATCAAGTATTTCAAACACTTCCTGAAAGTTTTTCTCACTTCCGGAGTAAGGATCAGGCACATCCGCTCCCCTATTTTCAGTATCAAAGGTTCTCATTAGTTTGATTTTATCTCGAAATTTGTCAGCTCCTTGGAGTCGCAACAAGTTGTCCCGGTTGCTTTCATCCATTGGAATGATCCAATCAAATTCCTTGAAATCAGTGATGTCAAATTGCCGACCTATATGCTGGATAGTGATTCCATTTTTTATCGCATTCCTGATCGTACGGGAATCCGGTGGATCTCCTATATGATAATTGGCCGTACCACAAGATGCCGCCCGGAAGTACGGTTGAAGCTGTCTCTGGCGGACTTGATAATTAAAAATGGCCTCCGCTAGCGGCGACCGGCAGATGTTACCAAGACAAACGAAAAGGACCGATACCATTCTTAGTAGAAATTTTTGATAAAAAAAAACATGCCTACCACAAAGAGTACGTCCAAATAAACCTTTGCGGTCTTGGCGTCTTTAATTTTGCGGCCTTTGCGTGACATGCACATAAAAATAGTCTAAGTTTAGATTCCAAAATAAAGTCATCATGGAATTCATTAAAGTAAATGACCAGGTCGCACCGTTTATTGCACTGATCGAACTATACCGTCCGAAAGAACTGAATGCACTCAATCCGCAGCTCATGCAGGAAGTGCGTGATTCGCTGCAACGACTGGATAAAGATGACAGCGTGCGGGTCATTATCATCACGGGCAACGAACAGGCTTTCGCCGCAGGAGCCGACATCAAACAAATGGCAGACAAAGGAGCTGTTGATATGCTGCTGTTGGACCAGTTCAGTACCTGGGATCAAATCCGAAAAACAAAAAAGCCAATCATCGCGGCTGTTTCAGGATTTGCGCTGGGCGGTGGCTGTGAATTTGCCATGACGTGTGACATGATCATTGCTTCGGAGACTGCCAAATTCGGGCAACCGGAAATAAAACTAGGAACAATTCCTGGCGCGGGCGGTACGCAACGCCTGACCAAAGCCCTGGGCAAGGCCAAAGCCATGGAACTGATCCTCACCGGCAGGTTCCTATCCGCAGAGGAGGCTCATTTTTACGGTCTGGTAATTAAAGTGGTTCCGGTGGAATTTTATTTGCAAGAAGCCATTAACCTGGCGAAGGAAATAGCACAGATGTCACCGGTGGCTGTGCAACTGGCGAAGGAGGCGGTTAACCGTTCGTTTGAAACGCTCCTGGACGAAGGGCTGATGTTCGAACGCAAAAATTTTTATTTAACCTTTGCGTCCGAAGATCAGAAAGAGGGAATGAAAGCATTCATCGAAAAACGCAAGCCTTCTTTCAAAGGAAAATAGCCTGCTTGAATTGCCATGGCCTTAAGGCAATGGCAATTTGGAGCTTATCCCTAGCGGAAAGAAAATCCTAAGCCAAGGGTCAACGCATTATATTTTTGAAGTGTATAGTCACCGTTCAGGTAGAGCGGCCCGAATTTGAGTCGAAGGCCTGCGGTAAACTTCATACCGGTGTTGGAGAAATTAATCGACACTGGATCTTTGATGTCAAATGTACTGGGCGCTGCCACAATGGTGTACGTGCCAGTTATATTGACTTTCGAGCTAACCGAACCATAGCCGACACCCCCGTACAAGGTAACCACCGAGAATTTTTTGGAGACGACCGCTTGCGCTACCCATGAGTTTAACTTGTAAGAAACTTTACCATCCTTACTGTCAGGTTGAGCGTCAGCGGGATTGGTGTTGACAAGACTGGTGCTACCGTTGACAGAATTATAGGCAACTAAAATGGAAATATCAATGGGTGCCATTTTTATACCTGGAATGTGTTGCTTGATATCATGTAGCAGTCCAAAGCCGAGCATGTTGACAGAGCTTGCGCCTACCTTGGTTTCCGGAACGAAGCGTACTTTCAGATCGGTATTTTTTATTAAGCCAATACCCAATTGCACCATGGGCACAGGCACTGCCGAA
>JANYKP010000032.1 GCA_025358195.1 Cyclobacteriaceae bacterium | reverse complement strand
TGAAAGTGATAGCATTCCTTAGGAAAGCAGCGTCCGTAAAAAGGAAGCGTCAATGGATTGGTAGAAATTTACCCGTCGGCCATCGGGAAAGATCAGTTCTGCCAGGGGAGAACCGGACTGCATGGACTTAATATGAACCGGAACAAACGCAGGTGAAGTACTGATAGCTTCCTGCCCACGATATTTCTTGTACCAATAATGGAAAACACTATAGGCCAGATTCTCTGTTTTACAAAAATCCTGCTGGCTCTGGCCACTATTTTTCCAGGATTCGATCTTTAAAAACATTGCTTGTTGTTTCTCGGATTTTGTTGTCATTGGCTTGTGGTTTATCTTTTGACAACAAAACTATCTTAACCTGGGGTCGGGGAAAGGTCGAGTAGGTAAGGGGAATTTCACCCCAAACCTCTCACAGAACTGTGCATAAAAGTCTCCCTTTACACAGCTCTTTCAGATCAGTAACACCCAAATTCTACGGACGTTGCAATTGCCAGTGCGCAAAGAGGGTAGGCTGAGATTTGTAAATCTCCTTTAACCACTTGACCGCGCGGGCCTTACTTTTCTTTCTGATTTTCATAACCCATCTGACGATTCGTAGATGCAGCCTCCACCATAGTCCCACCGTCGTCCATTTATTGACCGCACAGTAGTAGTTTATCCACCCTCTGATCTTTGGATTGAGGATCTTAGCTAGTTCCTGAATAGAGACTTTCAACCGTTTGATGTTCATCTTGCGGATGGCTTCAAGCACTTTAACTTTTGCTCGGGCACTCATACAAGGTGAGAACATTAGTTGTAACCCCTTTTGCGTCGGACAATAACGGGGCCTAAAAGTGTACCCCAGAAAATCAAATTGCACCAGTCCGTGCCTCTCCCGATGATGTTCGTTACGGCAATACACAATATGTGTTTTGCCTTCATTGAGTTCCAGCTTACATTCCTTCAGCCGCTGGGAAATTTTGTCCTTAATGAACACCGCCTGTTTTTCTGTTTGCGCATGAATGATCAAATCATCACAATACCTTTCAAAACGAATATATGGATATGTTCTTTCCATCCACTTGTCAAAACCAAAGTGTAAGAAAATGTTGGCCAATAGCGGACTGATAACTCCTCCTTGAGGGGTTCCCTTTTTCCGCGTTTCGATGCCTGCTTTGCCTTCTGTTCCCGTCTTTAACCAACGTTCAACATAAAGCAACACCCATTTCTCCGTTGTGTAGTATTGCAACGCTTTCATCATCAGCTCATGATCTAAATTATCGAAGAACCCTTTGATATCGAGGTCTACAACCCAACTGTAATAAGACGCGCATCGAGATGCTGCGCTGGCTATTGCCTGATGGGCATTTCTGCCCGGACGATAGCCATAACTGTCAGGATGAAAACTAGAATCAACTTTCGGCTCCAGGTAACTTTTGACCACTTGCTGCGCAATACGATCTTCCACCGTAGGAATGCCAAGTGTTCTGGATCCCCCTGAACTCTTTGGAATTTTCACCTCCTTGACTGGCAAGGGAAAGTAACTCCCTGAGCTCATCCGGTTCCATAACTTGTACAAATTTTCCGGTAGTTTAACCGCATAGTTTTCCAGGCTTTGTTCATCAATGCCAGCACTTCCTCCTTTCGACTTAACTTTCTTGTAAGCTTCCCAAACCATCTTCCGAGTTATCGGATGCGCCTTCGTTTCGTAATAATCAATCATCCCTTTTTACAGTTGTTGTTTAAATTGCGAAACTGATCTGATCCAGCCCTTCGCTCCTTTCTGCTTTCACAGAACATCTTCACTACTACGGCTGAATCCGTCCCTGCATAATCGCTTCGTATTCGCCTCACAGGTTCACTGCTTGTGCTTTCCGCCGTTCTGATTATGCAAGTTCCCTTGTTCCGTTAATACGCCTGATTTAGAGTCCTGCTACCTCTGCACCGTCTGTCGCTTAGCCAACATCAGTTTACTGTCGCTAAGCTTCGTCAGAAAAGGGTACACAACCTCTCCTTTTTGACAGAACTCATGATATCGATGCTTTACAGTAATTCAATTTTGTTCAGCTCTCTAAATCATACCTGACAGATAATCTCTGCCTTTTCCTCTGTCGCTCAACACACACTCCTTGCGGAAACATGCACCACAGGGGGGTTTACCGGGTCTGTCTGTCAGCCCCAGTGGTGGGCCTACCACCATCATTTTAACAGCATGCTTGCTTCCGCAAGCTTCAAGGCACACATGTACTTCA
>JANYKP010000008.1 GCA_025358195.1 Cyclobacteriaceae bacterium | reverse complement strand
ACGTCGCCAATCACCCAGTCAATCCGAACGCCTTGCTGAACAGTGCCCTTCCCCGTATTGGCGTGCTTCAACTTCACTTTCCGTTGCCCAAAACAGCTAATGACGCAAATTAAGGCCAAAAAGATTAGACCGGCTTTTTTCATTTTGAATGGCAAAGGTAGAAAAGGCAAGGAGACCAAGAGACTTTTGATAATTTTGAGTGATGCTGACGAAGTTTAAGGATTTCATTTCTCAACAGGATCTTTTTGATCCACACGACCGAATCCTCCTGGCCGTCAGTGGTGGTCTGGACTCGATGGTCATGCTGAATCTTTTTCAGGAAGCACAGTATGACGTAGGGGTAGCGCATTGCAACTTTCAGCTTCGGGGTAGTGAGTCCGATGAGGACGAACGGTTTGTTAAACGTTTTTGTGATCATGCCGGCATATTTTTTTTTAGCCGGGGATTTGAGACCAAGAATTATGCCGAAGAGACAGGACTTTCTATCCAGATGGCCGCACGCGAACTTCGGTATGGCTGGTTCTCCGATGTTATGGAAAAAGAAAAATACCATTGGCTTGCCACAGCCCATCACCTTAACGACAACCTCGAAACGATTCTTTTTCGCTGGACCCAGGGCGCCGGCCTTGATCAGTTGACGGGTATCCCGATAAAAAAAGAAAAAGTGGTGCGGCCGTTGCTCTTTGCCACGCGAGCTGAAATTCTGACGTATGCAACGTCAAAAAAAATTCAGTGGAGAGAAGACTCCAGCAACGCCTCGGATGATTATCAACGGAATTTTATGCGTCACCAGATTATTCCTAAACTAAAAGAGATTAATCCGTCCCTGGAAGAGACGTTTGTTCATTCACTTGAAAAAGTCAAAGGCGCTTACGAACTGATGCAGCGGGGTCTGGAGCAGCTCAAGGACAGCCTCACCCGCACGGAAGATCAGCAATTCCTGATTGATAAGAATCTACTGATGCTCTTGCAGAACCCGAAGTTTGTTTGTTATGAGTGGTTACGGCCATTTGGTTTTGAGTGGGACCGCTGCCAACAGTTAGTAGATTCCTTGCAAGGCCAATCCGGCAAGCAATTCTTTTCGGCAACGCACCAGGCCGTCATAGATCGGGAATTCATCATCGTTTCCTTGCGTCAGGAATTGCTGAACGAAATTCTTATCGAAGAAGGACAGGACAAAGCCGCACTCGGACCCTGGGTCCTGACAATTAAATCTTCAAAAGGGAATACGATCCAAAGTAAAGAACATCAGGGTTCCTTCGATCATTCCAAAATCAAGTTTCCAATGCTGTGGCGAAAGTGGAGAAACGGGGATGTTTTTTTTCCGCTGGGTCTTGGCCACCGGAAAAAAGTAAGCGACTTCCTGATTGACGAGAAACTACCTATGACGGAAAAGAATGTTGTAACCATTCTGGAATCAGCAGGGGAAATAGTTTGGGTAGTTGGTCACAGGGTGGATGACCGCTTTAAAGTGACTCCTAAAACAAAGTCGGTTTTGGATGTACAGGTAACACACATTTAATAAAGCAACTCTTTCGTTTTTCTTTAACCGGATTGATAACTTACAGCCTCAAAAAAATAGCCTAACCCTAATACTATGAAAATAACTGTAGTCGGTGCCGGTAATGTTGGCGCCACGTGTGCTGATGTACTCGCTTACCGCGAAGTTGCTAATGAAATTGTGTTAATTGATATCAAAGAAGGGCTCGCCGAGGGGAAGTCGCTCGATATTTGGCAGAAAGCACCGATCGACCTGTACGACAGCCGCACCATCGGCTCGACCAATGATTATGCAAAGACCGCCAAGTCGGACGTGGTAGTAATCACCTCGGGTTTGCCGCGAAAGCCAGGCATGAGCCGTGATGACTTAATCGGTACAAATGCAGGCATTGTAAAAACGGTAACGGAGAACATCATTAAACATTCACCGAACGCCATCATCATTGTAGTATCCAATCCATTGGATGTGATGACCTATCAGGCACACCTGGTCTCCAAATTTCCGCGTACACGAGTGATGGGGATGGCGGGAATCCTTGACACAGCGCGCTACCGGGCTTTTTTGGCAGAGGCGTTGAACGTGTCACCTAAAGATATCCAGGCAATGTTGTTAGGAGGTCACGGCGACACGATGGTGCCGCTGCCACGCTACACAACCGTGGCGGGTATTCCGATAACTGAACTAATCGACAAGGATAAACTCAATGCGATCATCGAGCGGACCAAAACCGGAGGAGGGGAACTCGTAAAATTGATGGGCACGTCCGCCTGGTATGCTCCAGGCTCGGCTGCGGCACAAATGGTCGAGTCCATTGTTAAAGATCAACGCAGGATACTGCCGGTTTGTATGCAATTGGATGGCGAGTATGGCATTAAGAATTGCTACCTCGGTGTGCCCGTGGTACTTGGTAAGAATGGCATCGAAAAAGTAATTGAACTGGATTTGAACAGCGAAGAAAAAGCCTTGCTGGACACCAGCTCTAAACATGTAAGGGAAGTGATGGATGTTTTGGAGAAACTGGGGAAATAGGTTCAGGGTTCAAAATTCAGGGTTCAAAATTCAAGGTTCAAGGTAGTTCAAGGTTCAAGGTTAAGATTCCAGATTATTGAGAATTCGGCGTGTTAAATGCTGGGCGCTGTCATGCATTTTTTCATTTAATAAAACCCGGGATTTGTTTTTACTGGAATAAATCGCCCGATCTCATTGTCTAATGGGAAAATCCGATCAGATCGCTTGAATATTTACTTTAAAAAATAGTGTATGAAATGCGTGTCATCAATTGTTGTATTTATTCTCCTCGCAAATTTTTCGGGTAGCAATCGCATCTACGCACAAGGTGGAAAAGAGTTGGATGCTAAAGTGGAAGCCTTTCTGAAAAGCCACAAACGGGAATGGCATGATATGAATGTTCCGTTTGATGACGGAAAAGTTTTGCACGATTTGATCGTGGGTCATGGCTACACATCGGCATTAGAAATCGGGACGTCTACCGGTCATTCGACGATTTGGCTGGCGTGGGCGATGAGCAAGACCAGAGGAAAAGTAACAACGATTGAATTAAATGAGAGCAGGCACAAACAAGCACTTAAAAATATTGAGGAAGCAGGCCTCTCAGCTTTTGTGGATGCACGACTAGGGAATGCCCACGACCTGGTCAAACTATTGCCGGGACCGTTTGACTTTGTATTTTCAGATGCTGACAAGAATTGGTACAAACAGTATTTTATTGACGTCGATCCCAAACTAAAATCCGGGGGCTGTTTCACTACGCACAATGTTATCGATGGACAAGCCGATGCTGATTTTTTGGACTTCGTTCAGAACCACAAGAATTATACGACCATCATTGATCGCACGAGCCGGGCGGGGATTATGATTAGTTTGAAGAAGTGAGGCTGGGAACATTGAGGAGTTGAGAATTGAGAAGTTGGGGAGTTAGGAATTTGAGAGGCATTGAGCTAAGATGAAGGGGCTGGCTATTCTCAACTCCTCAATTCTTTTCCCAACATGCAATGCGCCAGGGCCAGGTCTTGAATAGCATTACCTACAGATTTAAAAACCGTTATCTGATCCTCGGAGGTCCTTCCTTTTTTGGAACCGGAAATGATCTCGCCCAATTCTGCATGGATATGATCGTTCGTGATTAATCCTTGTCTGATCGGGATAACAATATCACCCGCCTCTCTCAACGATGCTTCCCGTTGGTCTACAATCAACGTGGAATGCTGGATCACGTTAGAGGGGATCTCCTGCATAGAAGGTTTATAGGAGCCGATGCCGTTGAGATGCACGCCTTTTTTCAAATGGGCTTTTTGAAAGACCGGTGTAGGGGAAGTTGTGGCGGTACAAATAATATCAGCGCGATTAAGTTCATTGGGTGTGCTGGCTGCGTAGATTTTAATGTTGAATTTTTCACCCATTCGCTGACAAAATGAAACTGTTTTGTTTTGCGCCTTCCCGAAAACGATTACTTCTTTTATGGGTCGCACCGTTACGATTCCTTCGAGCTGGGTCTCAGCCTGGGTGCCCGGGCCAAAGATGGCCAGTATTTCGGAATCCTTTCGTGAAAGCAAATCGGTCGCAAGACCCGACGCAGCTCCCGTTCGCAGGGCCGTTAAATATTCCGCTTCTATAAGTCCAGCCGGTGTTCCGGTTTGTCCATCCATCACCATCATCATGCCCTGGATAATGGGAAGATTACGGGTGCTGTTATCAAAAACGGAAACCATCTTCAATCCGAAAAGACCGTAGGCACCCGAATAGGATGGCATAAACAGAACACGCCCTGACCGATCGTGTGAATCAATGACCGTTCTGACTGGCACCTGCGCAACCCCAGCACTGAGTTGAAGAAATGCCTCTCGCATAAGATCGATAGCTTTACCCATCGGAATTTTTTTACGGATGTCGTCTTTTGAGAACTGTTTAAGCGTGTTCATGAAATTCTTTACGAAAGTTAAATACAGACACGCAACGGTTGCCAAGCCGGGACTTTACGGTCTTAGCGTCTTTAATTAGCGGCCTTTGGGTGAAATGCATGGGTTCTTGAATTCATCAGCGAATCAACGCTTCATCCGGTTTTCTCCGCCTTGTAAATGATCTCCCCTTTTTGAAGCCCGTATTTATCGGGTTGTGATTGGGCGAAGTCATCCAGGATTGCTTTCAGCCCGCTTCTTTCAATCCGTTGCGGATAATCTTTTCCAAACTTCCGCACATGATCATCCTGTCCAAATACTTTTTCCCGTTCGCGCGGCTCGATTATGGAGTTGTCTTCAAATGTAACATCGGAAACCGGTGAAAAGAAAGGCACTTGCAGGATGGCCCAACCGCCCGGCCTCAGCACCCGCTTGATTTCTTTCATAGCTTTGATGTCATCCTGCACGTGCTCCAATACGTGATTGCATAACACGACATCAAACTTATTTTCTTCAAATGGAATCCGGTGAATATCCATTTTCACTTTTGCCAACGGTGATTCGATATCACCCGTAATGTAGGTATCACCGTGTATCTTTTCGAATCGCTTCACAAAGCATGGTTCCGGCGCAATGTGCAGCACATTCAACTTTTGTGAAAGGAAGTTTGTCTTCGCTTTCAAGTATACCCAGATTAACCGGTG
>JANYKP010000002.1 GCA_025358195.1 Cyclobacteriaceae bacterium | reverse complement strand
AAAACCGACTCCGATGAAGCCGCCTGAAACAATTGAGAAAACTGATATTGCTCATCCATCACTGTATCAGCATGCTGCAAAATATGGTGCGATCATAGGGGCGATTTCCATTTTTTTGGCGATCGTTTTTTATGTGGTCAATATCCTATTCTTGGGATCGTTTAAGTTTCTGATTCTCATGCTGTGCGTTTGGGTCGCGTCAGTTATTTATGCAGGCATCAATTACAGGAATGAAGTGGGTGGTTATTTGTCGTACGGAACGGCACTTCTTCATGGTTTTACCGCGCTGGCCATCTCCGGAATTATTTCAACCATCTTCAATATGGTGCTGTACCATGTGATCGACCCCGAACTTCCGCTAAAACTGACAGCGGCCATCATGCAGAACACGGAAGAGATGATGCGGAATCTTGGTGCACCCGAAGGTGCCATTGAGGAGACGATAACCGGCATGCGTGACGAATTGCCGAAGCAATTCACGATGGGGGGCATTGCGTTTGGTTGTGTAAAAGCATTTATCTGGTATGCCGGCATAGTCGTCATCACCTCACTTTTTGTTAGAAAAAATGTTCCCGTAGAGCTGCAATAGATAATAACACTAGACAACCAACCCAAATAAATTATGGAAGAAAATGCCCCCTCCGCACCACTTTCGACAAGATCGGTAGGAATGAATTATGGTCTGTACGCCGGGCTAATTTCGGCCGGACTTTTTTTGATCATTTCCCTGTTGGGTTATAACCCATTTGGCGGTGGCTTGAATTATATTGGAACGGTGGCAGGAATCGTTCTGCTTGTTTTGGCTCAGAAGAAATTCAAAGATTCGGGTGACGGCTACATGTCCTATGGTCAGGGAGTGGGGATTGGACTTTGGTTCTATGTCATCTCCGGAATTATCGGATTATCCGTCATGTATGTCTATATTAATTTTATTGATTATTCGCCCCTGTCTTTGATGTTGGAAGAACAGGCAACGAAGATGCAAGAGACAGGCACTCCTGAAAGTACCATTGAAACCGCGCAGGAATGGACGAAGAAACTGTTTTGGTTATTTGCCGTCTTAGGAGTCCTTTTTGGAGGATTGATCATCTCATTAATCGTTTCAATTTTCACCCAGAAGAAAAACCCGCAAGGTGAGATGGTTTGAAAAGCGGACCTGACATATCTATTGTCATCCCGGCCCGGGATGAAGCAGAATCAATACCGGAACTAAGCCAGTGGATAAGCCGTGTGATGGAAACACACGGCTTTTCGTATGAGGTCATTTTTATAGACGATGGAAGCACCGACCGCACATGGGAGGAGATTAAAAAAATAAGTTTGGTAAATCCTGCTTTCAAGGGAATTAAATTCAACCGCAACTTTGGCAAATCGGCTGCCCTGCATAGCGCCTTCAAGATTGTTCAGGGCGAGGTGGTGATCACCATGGATGCAGACTTGCAGGACAGTCCGGAGGAAATACCCGCACTCTATAATATGATCCGGGAGCAAGGTTATCACCTTGTTTCAGGCTGGAAAAAGAAGCGCCATGACCCATTGTCCAAAACTATCCCTTCGCGGTTTTTCAATTATGTAACGCGAAAAATTTCCGGCATCGACCTGCATGATTTTAATTGTGGGCTTAAAGCCTACAACGTTGTGGTTGTCAAGAATATTACCGTTTACGGTGAAATGCATCGCTACATTCCGGTGATTGCCAAGTGGGCGGGGTTTACAAATATAGGCGAGCGGGTAGTAGAACACCACGAGCGCAAATACGGACGGAGCAAGTTTGGCTGGGAACGTTTTATGCGCGGCTTCCTGGATTTGTTGTCGATCACCTTTATCGGAAAGTTTGCGAAACGCCCCATGCATTTTTTTGGTTTCTGGGGTGTTGTATTTTTCCTGGCAGGTACCGGGTTTACTATTAAAATTCTGTGGGATAAGCTTGATTCCGTCTTCTTGTCGAAAATTCCACTGAAGCGGGACGTGACAGAACAACCAATTTTCTACTTTGCATTGATAGCCCTTGTTCTCGGCACCCAACTTTTTCTTACCGGCTTCATCGCGGAGCTGATTGCCCGTCAGTCCATTTCCAAAAAGGATTATTTGATTATTGAAAAGACGGGACTTGACGCTGTTCCGGAAAAATTTCAAGTTACGACCTCGCAGCCTGTTCGCTTGGGCACTTAGGAATTTACGCATTGGTGTGGTTGTCAAATGCATATGGTCAATTGTCAACTTTGATTTCAGGGGGGAACTAAATTTTCTGTAGTTTTGTAATCCATTTGCCAATTGGCGGGGTCTATTGCCTATTGCTCTTTGCCCATTGCCTACTTGTTTTCAAAATGGGGCTGACCGGTTTTGACAGGATGTGTGAATCCGTGCACCAGCATGCAAGCTCATGAGGGTAGAGCTTTGAACACTGCTCTCACAATTTACGTGGCGAAAATACTTACGCCATGGCTGCTTAATCTGACCT
>JANYKP010000574.1 GCA_025358195.1 Cyclobacteriaceae bacterium | reverse complement strand
CCCCGGATGTTGAGTTTTTTGCTAGTCCCGTTCTATACCTACGTTTTCAGGCCAGAGGAATACGGAGTTGTGGTAAAACTTCATGCAATCGTTGGATTCGTGAACATTGTTTACATGTTTGGTATGGAGACCGCTTTCTTTCGCTTTGCTACAAAACCCGGAGCTGTTCCTAAACGAATCTTCGACCTTGCCCAGTCATCCGTGCTTTACATCAGCATTCCACTTTCTATTCTTTTCATCGTATTCGCATCTCCCATCGCCTCCGTCCTCGGGGTAGATGGGCATCCTGAATTCATCATCTGGCTGACGCTGGTCATGCTGTTGGATGCTGCGGTCGCAATTCCTTTTGCGCGGTTGCGATTAGAGAAAAAAGCATTGCAGTTCGCTACGGCTAAAATCGTCAATGTCACACTGTTGCTGGCACTAACTTATTATTTCCTGAAAATAGAATATGATCCTGCTGTCGGTATTGGATATGTATTTCTTTCAACCCTCGCAGCGAACACCTTTTACATCTTATTTTTTGCCAAAACGCTTTTATCCTGGCGTCCTGCTTACGATCGGCAAATTTCTCCACAAATGCTTCAATATGCCTATCCTGTGATGCTAACAGGTACAGCGGGTATGACCAATGAAATGTTTTCGCGCCTGACTCTTGATTGGTGGCTTCCGCAGAATTTTTATCCGAACCTTACCAACAAAGCCGCAGTCGGTATTTTCGGAGCATGTTATAAATATTCAGTACTTATGAGCCTGGGCATTCAGGCCTTTCGCTTCGCTGCAGAACCTTTTTTCTTTTCAAATGCTGCCGATAAGAATTCTCCGGCTCTCTTCGCCAGGGTAAATCATTTTTTCATCATTACGTGCTGCTTCTTTTTGCTAGCGGTATGCATTAACCTCGACGTTCTGAAATATTTTATTGCACCTGACTATTGGCAAGGACTTTACATTGTTCCCATTTTATTACTCGCCTATTTATGCCTCGGGGCATATTACAATTTCAGCGTCTGGTTTAAGGTCACTGATAAAACGTATTACGGCACCTGGATCACGGTGGGGGGAGCTATCCTCACTATCGGTGCCAACTATTTACTCATTCCACTGTTGGGATTTGAGGGCAGCGCCTGGGCAGCCTTGATCTGTTATTTCAGCATGGCAGTAGCCTGTTATGCGGCCGGCCAAAAGTTTTATCCGATTCCCTATTCGGTTATGCAAAGTCTCGGGTACATTATGGTTACGTTGTTGGTGGTTTATACGGTCAACCTAATTGAGTTCTCTAATCAATGGTTGGCAACAGGGTTTCATGTATTTGTTATTCTGTTGCTTGCCGCGGCGGTGTATCTATTGGAAAAGAAAAAACTGCACATTGCAAAACCCCTGTTTTAATTAGATTTGTCGGGATGGTCCATCTCAATCACGACTGAACCTAAATCAGGCATGATATTTTAATGTAGTAAGGATTTAATTTACCATGAACATAATCATCCCCATGGCGGGACTAGGCAAGCGCCTTCGTCCACATACACTCACTACCGCCAAACCCCTTCTACCCATTGCCGGGAAGCCGATTGTACATCGTCTTGTGGAGGATCTTGCCAACGTGTGCCCGGAGAAAATTGAAAACATCGGTTTTATCATTCATCCTGCCTTTGGTAAGCAGGTGGAGGATGAGCTTAAAGCTGTCGCAAGAGCGGTTTGCGCGGAGGGAAAAATTTATTACCAGGAGCAGGCCATGGGAATTTCTCATGCCGTTCTATTTGCCCGTGAGATTCTGAAAGGAAAAATCATCGTTGCATTTGCCGACACCCTGTTCAGGGCCGACTTCAAACTAGACACCGCCAAAGACGGGATTATCTGGGTTCAAAAAGTAAAGGACCCCTCACAATTTGGCGTGGTGAAACTTGACAGCAATGGCACGATCAGCGAACTGATTGAGAAACCAATTGCTTTCGTTTCCGATCTGGCAATTATTGGCATCTATTTTTTCAGGGACGGCGAATTTTTGAAAAATGAAATGCAATATTTATTGGACAATAACATGAAAGAAAAGGGCGAGTACCAATTCACAACCGCACTTGAAAACATGAAACGCAAAGGTGCCAAATTTGTCTCTGGCCAAGTTGTGGAGTGGCTGGATTGCGGGAACAAGGATAATATGGTGCTGACCAACCAACGTTATTTAACATTCATCAAAGATCAAAAGCTAATTGCTTCCACTGCAAAAAGTATTAATTCTACGATTGTACCTCCGGTTTTTTTGGGTGAAAATGTCGTGATCGAGAATTCAACAATTGGCCCGTTTGTCTCCATTAGCGATTCTACCATAGTCAAAGACTCCACAATCACGAACTCTATTATTCAAAAAAACTGCTTGATTACGAAGGCTCGGCTGGAAAACGTCATGTTTGGAAATTTTGTTAATTTTGAGGGCCAGTCTTCCGATGCAAGTCTTGGCGATTATAGTGTGGTCCGGTGAAAAATTTCCATTATCATAAGAGCCTTCCTGTCTGCTTGTTGCTCCTGATAGCACTCGCCACACCGGCTTATTCACAAAAAGACAAACGAAAAAAATCCACTGACACCCGTCCGGGCGATATGCAGCTTCGGGAAGCTGAGTATTTTTTCGCGGAAGGAGAACGCTATTTTATTCTGGAGGATTACACCAAAGCGCTTTTGCGGTTTCAGAAAGTAATCGAGCTAAATCCTGAAAATCCAACGGTGTATTATAAAAATGCTGAGATCCTCTCCAAGAGCAACAAAGAGGATGATCTTGAACGTGCAGCGCTCAGCATTGAATATGCTTTGAAGCTGGAAAAAAAGAATAAATATTTTTACCTGCTTGCCTCGTCGATTTATACTGCTCTAAATAATTTTCCAAAAGCGGAACAAGCGCTGGAAACACTGATGAAAGAAATAAAAGGCACAGAAGAATATTTATACGAGTTGGCAGCGATTTATCAATATGATAAAAAACCAGAAGATGCCCTTAAAATTTACAACCGTGCCGAAAATCTTCTGGGTATTAATGAAGTCTCCTCCCTACAGAAACAAAAAATCTACCTCGAACTTGGTAAAGTAAATGAAGCGATCGCAGAAGGCGAAAAGCTTCTGGCGGCCAATCCCGACGAAGAGCGTTATGTGATGGGGTTCGCTGAAACGCTTGCCCAAAAAGGTCAGCAGAAAAAAGCGATCGACGCGGTGGAGAAATTTATCACCCACCATCCCGAGGCTGGCCCCGCGAAGGTTTTGTTAGCAGGCTTTTACCGCGAAAGTGGCCAGGAGAAAAAAGCACGCGAAATCTTGAAGGAAGCATTCCTTGATCCTGCCGTTGATATTAGCTCAAAAGTAATTGTCTTGAGTACCTATATTTCCCTGATTGCGCAAAATCACGCAAAAAATATTTCAGATCCAGAGGTAGAATCTTTTGCTCTTGGGCTCTTTGATCAATTAAACAAAAATTATTCTGATGATCCGAATGTACACATTGTTGGAGGCAATCTCTACCAGACACTGAAACGAAACGACGACGCCGAGCGGGAATACATCACGGCCGTTCAACAAGGCTCAGCCAGTTTCGAAGCCTGGCAAAACTTATTGGCCCTTGAAGTCGAGACAAACAAGTTGGACAGCCTCATCTTTTATTCTGAACAGGGACTTGAAATCTTTCCGAACCAGGCCTTGATGTATTATTTTAATGGCTTTGGTCATCTTCGCAAAAGGCAATACCACGCAGCAACCACTGCCTTGGAACAGGCAAAGAAACTTTCCACCAATAATCCGGCCCTGGTGAATGAAATCAACGGAATGCTGGGTGGGGCCTACAACGGAATGAAGGACTACGTCAAATCCGACAAGGCTTACAATGAGGCGCTGACATTCAATCCAAATAATGATATTGTCCTTAATAATTACAGTTACTACCTCGCTTTGCGAAAAGAAAACCTGGAAAAGGCGGAGCGAATGGCAGCCCTGGCAACCAAGATTCAACCCAATAATTCTTCATTTTTAGATACGTACGCCTGGGTGTTGTACACGCGTGAAAAATACCGCGAAGCTAGGAAGGTGATGGAGCGCGCGATGAGTCAGCCCGATATCACTTCTACTCATTTTGAGCATTATGGGGACATCCTATTTCAATTAGGTGACGTGGAGAGCGCTGTGCGGCAATGGGAAAAAGCCCGTTCTTTAACCTCTCAGCATGACCTCATTGACAAGAAGATTGCCAATCGCAGACTGTATTAATGGTTTCCTGAGGCTATTATTTTTTGTTTGCAAGCCTTACCTTAGCCCCTTGATGAGAAATCCGGCTTTTGTCTTTTGTGCCATTATCGTACTACTGCTTTCGTGCAGTAAAAAAATTGTCCCGACTATCACCCCCCCTCCCGTCACCCTCGAAATACAGGAAATTGACTTTGAATTTTTTCATGGCAAGGCGAGAATGGTATTTAGGGACGATAAAAAGGAACGCGATGTGAAGGCAAACATCCGCATTCGTAAAGACAGCGTCATCTGGATGACTTTTTCGGTGATCGGTGTACAAGGTGGCAAAGCTCTTATCAACCGTGACTCTATCACGATTGTTAGTACCGTCGATAAAGAGTATTACGTTTTTGATTACAAGGAACTTTCAAGTCGGTTTAATTTTGAAGTTAATTACGATGCAATCCAATCTGCCATTTTGGGCAACCTGATTGCGACGCGCTCGGACGCTGACAGAATCACGGAAGGTCCAAGTTTCAATTTATTAGAACAACAACGCGGCACCGTGAACGTCAAAAATTATATTAATTCCGCAAGCCGCAAACTTGAAAAGGTGGAAATGAAAGAGGAAAACACGAATAATTCAATCACTATGAATTATTCCAATTTTCAGCCGGTAGGCGATAAAATCTTTCCCTTTAACGGCGCCGTCAGCATTCTCTACAAAACGCCCAAAGGCCTGTTGAATACCACGATTACATTGGAATATAACAAAGCAGAGGTAGGGGGCAAAGAATTGAAGTTTCCGTTCAATATTCCACGGAAATATGATCGCCGTTAGAGGTCACGTCTTTTTTCTTTTGTTCTTTTTCTTTTGGGCAACCATCGCCGATGCCCAACGGAACAAGAACCAACTACAAAAGGAAAAACAGCAAAACCTTGATAAGATTAAGGAGACTGAAAAAATTCTTTCAGAAACAGCAAAACAAAAGAAGAGTTCGCTTGGTGTATTATCCGCGCTTACGCAACGCATTCTTCAACAGGAGGCGCTGATACTTTCCGTTCAATCTGAAATCGAACTGATGGCGATGGACATTGGAGAGAACAACGAAATTCTAAAAGCACTTCAAGCCGACCTTAGCCGGTTAAAAAAAGAATACGCTGCGATGGTCTTCTCTGCTCAGAAGTCCAGTGGAGGAGTTTCCAAACTGATGTTTCTGTTTTCGGCTGCTACCTTTGACCAATTGGCGATGCGAATGAAATATATGGAACAATATAGCACCGCACGAAAAGAACAGGCAGCGGTTATCAAAAAGGTTCAGGAACAATTAGCTGAACAAGTGCTTGTCATTGAGGGCAAGAAAGATGACAAGAACAAACTGTTGAATGAGGAACTGACAGAAAAAAATAATCTGGAAGGACTGAAGCAAAAGCAAAATAGCATTGTCCGCTCGCTGACCAAGGAAGAAAAGCGGCTGAAAAGCGATCTCAACGAATCAAAGTTGGCAGTAGCCAAACTTGACAAACTCATCAACGATATCATTCGTGAAGAAATGGAACGTGCTGCTCGGGAAGCAGCAGAAGCAGCAAAAAATAAGGGTAAGGAACCCACCCGGGCCACCGAAAGCCTGGCAGCTCTCTCCAATTCCTTTGAAGAAAACAAACGTAAATTTCCCTGGCCGGCCTCCGGATTTATTTCCCAAAAATTTGGCCGGCAAAATCATCCAGTATTGAAGGGCATTGTTCTTCAAAATGACGGAATTAATATCCAGACTGCTCAAAGCGAAAAAGTAAAGTCCATCTTCCTTGGCGAAGTACGGGCCATTGCGTTTATACCGACGTTGGGAAGTACCGTTATTATTAGTCACGGAGAATATTTCACGGTGTATTCTGGTTTGAAAGAGGTGTTTGTAAAGAAAGGCCAAAAACTAAGCTCCAATCAGGAAATCGGCCGCGTGCTGGTCAACAGCGAAGGCATTTCAGAATTGCGGTTTCAAATCCGGAAGAACACCACTGCGCTGGATCCCCAGGTATGGCTGAAAGATTGATTTCGGCCCTTTTTGGGGCAATTCCCATCCATGATTGATGACAAATGGTGGAAGAATTTCAAATTTTTAGCCTAATTTTGCGTTCATAAAGAAAATGATGACCCACCATATTACATCAATTTCCTTGGTATGATATTGGTGGGAGAATCCAGGTCTGCCGACAGACAAACAGGTAAACATTAAAAAATTAAATTATTAACAGATGAAAGCGATCCTTTTGTTCTTAGGTGGCGTTGGTTTCCAGGAAATCTTGCTGATTGGAATATTTGTTTTGGTCTTTTTTGGCGCAAAGAAAATTCCCGAATTCATGAAGGGCCTTGGCAAAGGTG
>JANYKP010000563.1 GCA_025358195.1 Cyclobacteriaceae bacterium | reverse complement strand
CGCTCGATCCAAAATAGGAGCTGTTTGGTATTGGCGTTGGCACACCATTCAGCTCTGAATAGCTTTCAGCGGCCATCCACACATCGTAGCCTTGACTGGCAGCCAGTTGCGTACTGAACACGCCAAATTGCGAGATCGGGTTCGTCTGTTTAATATTAAAACTTCCCTGATGCGTAACGGGGTTACTGCCGGTATAGACACTGGTGCCCTTTATTTCACTATATGTAGGGGCGGGAGTGGTTCCAGTAGGAAGCACCAGATAGAAGGCCTTGCTTTGCTGATCAAACGTGCCATTGATAGTAGCACCTGTCAAGGAAATATTTGAAATGTTCGGGTTACTCTGAGCAATGGGAGTAGAAAGTAATTTAGGAGGATTGGGATTTGCTGTTTTAAAGTACAGGGTCCCCGCATATGAGAAGCCAGGGAATAGATTTACGTCTTTGTCCATGATACCCGTGTTGGTGGTCGCATTGGGTCCATCAAATTTTCCGGGCGCGATGGTAACGTAATACACATGATCAGAAACCAATCCGGCTGGGAGGTTGAAAACGAGTGTATTGACCGCTGTATTTGTGAGCGTCCCACCCGAACTGCTGGAGTATTGTCCGTTGGTGGCAACCAGGTTTTGCACAAGCACGTTGGTAGCCTGATCATAAAGAGAGACTTTGTTATCCAGGGTCCAGACTGGAACACCAAACGTAATGGAAAGAGTGGGTTGATTGGTAGCCACATTTAATTGACCGCTGGCAGGATACGAACTTATCAACACTGGCGGGAATGTGGCTGCAAACGAATAACTTTTGCCGGCAGCCGCAGGTGTAAAGTCGGTGCTACCCTTGGAAATGACAATATCTGAACTGCTGACAATAGGCTGTATAGGAAGTGTATTGCTATTTGCAGACGAAATAACATCGACCATCAGGAAGTAGGTTAATGTTGCGTTTGCAGCGAGGCTGAGATCTCTGGGAACGCCATTGGGTAAGGTCAATGTTTGTGTGAAATCAACGGCAATCGTGTTACTGGTTGTAGTGATCTTGGCATTTATCGGCGCCGCCGTAACATCTGTCACGCTACCCGCTGAATAGGTAGTACTGGTTGACTCGAACACCCGGATGTTTGTGAAAACATTGATGGGATTGACAGAGGTAATTGTAAATCCTTTTAATAGCGGCTGAGGAGTATTAGGTATCGTAACATTAAAGGGGACTTTATAGGGCGTTGTAAACGTGACACCATAAATCACCTTATTTTGGGAATTACCTGACAGGTTGGGTGCACTCACCACACCGCCATTGGCCACAGCCGCCGTGACGTTGATCACATCTACCCGGACGCATTGTACAGAAGCAGGGCTGACGTTATTGCTTGATAATCCATTGGAGGTTACAGTCAAGGTACCTAGACCCGTAGAGGTGTACTGGAAAGCAGCGGGAAAGTTTAAGATACCGTTTGAAAAAGTTAACGATGACGATGATATGCCCGCCTGAGGAGTAGTAATTGTAGCGCCGAAACTGTGTTCAAGATCGACAATACTGAATTGATCCCTGGCCCGTACCTGTGGAATCTGAGCAATGGTTCGATTGATACCATCAAAGCCGGATATGCCGCTAACGGTGGGCTGCACAAGAAAATCGAGTTTTGTAGCCACCACATCGATGATGTTATCCGTGCTAGAACTTAATGCGCCCCCGGTGACAGCTCCTGTTAATGGATCCAGGTCGCCACCCGTTACACTTCCCGCCCCAGGAATGGGATTTAATTTAGAGCCGCTGTTTTGCTGAACATTAGTCACCTCCAGCTGGATCTGGTCGAGATCATGTACGGTTGTTGGTGAGCTGTTGAAACTGATCCGAACGGAGAACGTAGTTGATGTGAAGTCTCCGGGTGTTGCAATACTCAAGCCTCCAAAAGTTATTGGGTTAGCATAGGCTTGCTCTGCAATTTCAAGGCCCGCGTTATCATATAATGCAATTCTTCGGATACCGGGTGCACCGGCGATGGGAGCCCCCGCACTGCTTATTTGTGTTGTGAAAGCCAAAGTGATGGATGAGATATTGGTGGCAGCACCATCCAAATCGTCAGAGCCATTTCCATCCGTTAGCTTAAAGCCAGCCATGGCCACGCTGGTCGCCGTATTTTGAATATTGGTTGCCTGCATGCCCACATAGGGTAGTCTTGTCATATAGGTGAACCCCGGATCGTACGTCAAAATTGATTCAGAAGACGAATTAAGGGTAATCGACGAAGAGGTACCGCTAATTCCACCAGCTGTCATGCTGAGTGTCACGTCATCTGTATTGTTCCCGGAGGTGTACTGGAAATTTACAGGGAAACTATATACGCCGGCAGTAAACTGAGTGACATTCAATGTAGGACCATTGGTTGTAGAGGCATTGGTCGTATTGGTTAAAGCAGTAATCGTAGCTGCGCCTGCTGTAAAATCAAGGTCAATGTTTGCATTGATATCGCGTCCCTCTACGACGACTGCAAAATTAGTATTCAAGCTGACCGCAGTAGGTCCAGAAGGTGTTGTAAAATCCAACTGGGTTGCAATCACTTCCATTTTATTGCCACTCACGCCCAACGTTGTAGTAGCGCCACTGGCATTCGGGGTCGCAAAAATGGAGGTGTTGCCGTTTGGAGTAGCACTGGTAACGGTGAAAGTTATCTGCTGATTGTCTGTGATCACCGTATTAAATGTTGCATAAAGACTTAGGGTCAGGTTTGAATTGTCAGGAGTGATGGCGCTGAAAGGACCAAACGACACAGTGGAACCTGAAACCGTTACCTCTCCCAATTCGGTTACGCCGTTGTAGAGTGCAAGTCGTTTAATGAAGGCAGAATTTGTTACGTTAAAAGTAATCGTCGTCAATTCGGTGCTGGTTCCGTCTGCGTCCGATGAGCCGCCTCCGTCACGGATCTT
>JANYKP010000552.1 GCA_025358195.1 Cyclobacteriaceae bacterium | reverse complement strand
TTGTACGTTGTTGGAGACGTTATCAGAATAATTGGTTTTTTGAGAATTTGCCTGGAGGCCAAGACCTACCCGAAGGGCCAAGGCAGGCTTTACCTGGCGCTTATACATGATCACAAAAGGTGAGACGGGGTTATTAAATATTCGGGCACTGAAGCCGATGTCATTCTTCCTGATTTTTTCTTCCTCCTGTGCCTGCGAAGTAAAAGCCATGACCAGCAATCCTGTTATGACGAATAGCGTTGATTTCATTTTTCTGTTGGATTGGAGAGGTGATAGAGTTTATTTCACACTTGCAATTGGCCGGGGAATCAAAATCAATTCTGTCTGCCGACCATCAATATAGCGAAAACCAGTTTCATCAAAATAGCCGTCTTCCTCCAGCTGAATGCGGACATCTTTTTTCCATTCCAGGATATTAATGGTGCAGTTCAGTTCGATTGAGTACGCTGTTTTATAATGCATTGGATAATCTCCTGTAAACGGTACGCCTTCCTGCATGTCCCACATCCCCAGGGTAGTGCCGGAGGCGTGACCATGGTATCCAATCGGATGCGTGTATATGGAAGGTTTTAAGCCGTTGTCAATCGCCTGTTTGCGCGAATCTGCAAGAATCTGATTACCAGTTCTTCCTTCTTTAAAATTATTGGTAAAAAAATTCTGAAGCGCACTCCCTTTTGCAAAAGCATTTCTGAGAAATTCCGGGGCATCTGCTTCACCTGCTTTGAGAATATACGCATGTTGTTGCGTGTCGGTGTTCAGGCGCAGGTAGGTTATTCCGAAGTCAACGTGTAGCAGATCCCCGGGAAGAATGGTCAAAGGCTGCAGGCGCTTGGAGGTAATGGCATCCGACTCATTTCGTTGAACGGACACCGATGTATGAAACCACGTATCCAGTTTGAGTTCTTTGATTTTCTCGCGATACCACCACACCACATCATCCGTAGTAGTTACGCCGGGCTGTATCACCTTGTCCGAAAAACCCTCCGCGATGATAGCGTGCGCAATGCGACAAATCTGTGGATAGAGTACCATTTCTTTTTCCGTGCGGGTCTCCAGCCACGCTACGGCCAATTTTTCTGCCGAAGTAACAGCAGCCAGAAGATTCTTTGGAAGCACGCGTTGGAGATTATCATAGTCATTGGAGGTCAATCCATCCGCATGACCATAGTGCGCTGCTTTGTTGATACCGATTTTTTTTGGATTTCGTTCAGCAATGAGTTTTCCTAATTGTGCCCATTGGTCAGGGTTAGCATCCGGGTCCCAGGATTTTTTGAAAATTTTTCCAACGTCATAGCGGGCAACGGCCAGGTAGTCAAGCCCTTTGTCCGTACCGATCCCCGGATCATAGATTACCAACATGGTGGTCCTTCGCGCCGCCAGCCATGTGGCGGGAAGCATAGTTTTAAGAACCGGGTCTTCGTTGTTTTCCCTGGAGATAAGAACCCACATATCAAAACCTTCCCTTCGCATCAGACCCGGCAGCACGGTGCGAAGCCGGTCTTCGAGTATTTCGTCGATCACTTTGGCTTGCTCACGTTGGGTGAGGATGATGGGGTATTGGGCGAGGGAGAATTGAAGAATAAAGACCTGCAGGAGAGAGAAAAAATATTTCATATGAAGGAGTTACAGATTACAAATAAAAATAAAAGAGTTAAATGTCAATTTTAAAACTACTCCTTCCAAAAAGGGATTACCAGTTTGTTCAGTCTGTTGTGATAAAAGGTCTCACCTTTTATTTGAATAGCAAGTTCGTTTTTTCCTTTCAGCAAGTGGGTAATTGGCAGGTAGCCTATTATGCCGCGTTGACCGGACAGTTCGCGTCCATATCCAGACCAATCGATATGATGGTACGTGGAGTCGTTAATTGATACACTTATAATTTCTGAAAAAGTTTTTTTGTCATTTCTTTCAATGTCTTCATTGTAACGGGCCCTGTAAGGGATAAAGACCCGGAGGTAATCATTCTTAACAAAGTCAGATTGAATGCACGCTCGCCGCACCCGACTTTCGGCTGGGATTCTATCCAAGTAAAGATCGTCGGATGAATAATCCTCACCAGCAACTCCCGGATAAGCACGTTGATCAAAAATGTTGCCCTGCAAAAAAATACCTTGAAGGGTAACCCATGCAAATAGGTAAGAGGCGATGAAAAGAATTAAAAGGAAAAATCCTGCTTTCCATCGGTTAATGTTTGTAGAAACTACTTGTAAAAAAGGTCTATAAAAAAAGCCTAAACTAATGGCATTGAAAAATGAAAAGATGGGGAAGTAAAGTTTTCCTACAACTTTATTTTTCCTAAAGAGGCCAGAAGATGCAATGTCCAGGGCGTATACGATTATGAGGAAAGTAAAAAGCAAAGAAATGGTATCGTACCATGGAGACGAACTTAAGAAATGTTGAGCCACACCAATGAAGGCAAAAACCAACATCATACCGAATATAACAAGGATGAATAGGAATGAACCAAAAAATATTAAGCCACTGAGCTCATCCAATTGAATGATTCGATGGGTCAGGTCGGTCTCTTTCGCTTTTTTCAAATAGCGTCCTGTAATTTTTAGTTTATTAAAATTTGTTCCAGTTGGGTACACGCTGCCGAGGCAAACCAAGGCAATCCAGAGGCCCCGGATAAACAGGTGAAGCATAAACCCAATGGTTACACCTCTGAGAATAATCATCAATGAGAGGAGAACGAAATTCAAACCGGGAAAAGGAGTTATTTCCTTCATGTAATCTCCTGCACTAACCAGGCTATCGGAGAGTTGAAACAATGAAAAGATGGCCCCACCCGAAATTAGAATTTCAGCTTCCCAGGAATTTTCCTGGAGATGCTTTAGCCATGGTGGCCTTTCTTTCTGCTGGGAGGGCTGTTTTTCTTCCATTTAACGATAGTTCAAAACACAGCGTTCGTTTTTCAAGATTTCCGTAGCGTCTTCAACTTGTGCCTTGGATCTGGCATCATCCATCTGTTCTTTCATTGCGACCTTGATTTCCCTCACGCGAAGGGCTTCGATAAACCGTTTCACATCTTCTTTATTTTCCAGGATTAATTTTGGGAC
>JANYKP010000521.1 GCA_025358195.1 Cyclobacteriaceae bacterium | reverse complement strand
TCGATACTTCTCTTCCTGGAGTAGCTTTACTAAGAGTAAAATCAATTTCCTCAACTTTGTTAATATCCAACCCAGTACTCGCGGAGTTAATAGAAGTTATGATGCGGAAAAAATTTGACCGATACGTCTCAAAAGAAGTCAGACAATCATTTCTTGAAGAGATCAAGTCTCTTTCCACTACGGTAGAAATCAGTGAACACGTAAAATTATGCCGTGATCCCAAAGACGATATGTATTTGGAACTTGCCCTCTTCGGAAAAGCCGATTGTATCATTACCGGCGATCCCGACCTATTGGTCCTCCATCCATTTGAAAATATTCCGATCATCACACCCAAGGAATTTTTAGATTCGATTTCTACATTCAAATGAGATAAGTAAATCGCCCGATGAAAAATGGAATGCCCTTCGCAGATGGTAGTGTTTCCGATCATTCATACTTTAAATTATCCACGGGGTTCGCATTTGCTGCTCTTATCGTTTGAAGAACGGAGGCCATAAAAACAACGAAAACAAGAGCCAGGATAGGAATCGCAAAGAACCATGGACTGAACTGGATGCGAACCGGGTAGTTTGCCAGCCATTGTGAGGCGGCCCAATAAGTCAATGGAAGCGCAATCACAGTGGCGAATAAGGATAGCGTAAAATATCTTCTTGAAAGTAACGCCACCAGATTGGTTACCGTTGCTCCCAACACCTTCCGGATACTGATCTCTTTGAGCCTCGTCTGTGTTTCAAATAGGGTCATTCCCAAAATACCCAGAAAGGATATGAACATGGCCACGCCGGCAAAAATCGAAAAGACCCTGCCAAAATGAACCTCGGATTTATATTGAAGATCGTAATGCTGATCACCAAAAAAGTAATCGAATGATTTTTCAGGCCAGACTTCCTTCCAGGTTTTCTCTACGAGCCGAACGGCTTCGTCAACATTAGTGTCAGGACTTAACAATACTGAATAGTACACCATCTGGCCTTTGTTTCTGTGAAGTCGAAAAATGGTGGGATAAACAGGGGTCTTCACAGATTCGTGACGGTAGTCTTCTACAATCCCAATAATCTTCCATTTGTCCCATTTATCCTCCATGAAGTAGATTTCTTTATCAATGGCATCTTCTACCGATAGGAAGCCTAGTTCACGAATCGTATTTTCAGTAACAATCAACGATCCGAAGTTCCTGTCCTCGCCACTGGCATCGATGAAATTGCGACCTGCTTTGAGTTTCAATCCAAATACAGGGATAAAATCATAGTCAATATAAACCACTTTGTAGGGTATCTGTCTGTCCGGATCACCTAATGAACGCTTGGCGAGATCGACGTAGGTGAAGCCAATAGGTTCTCCCGGTATGACAGATGAGGTACTCAGGTTGGCAATGGCTGGGTTCTGAAGCAGATTGTTACGAAAAACCTCATTCTTCTCTTTCCGGAGAGAATCTTCATATGCTGAATAGTTAGTTGGATTATAAATATTAAGTACCCGATCAAGGCTCATATTCTTATTGGTGACCCGCATGAAATCCAGCTGACTGTTGATCACCAGGAGAAAAGCCAATAATACGAGAGAAGATACAAACTGAAAGGTCAGCAGCGACCGGCGAAGAAAACCGCCTCCCAGAATTTCACCTACTTTTCCCTTAAGTGTGGCTACTGGATTAAAATTTATTAACACGATCGCCGGGTAAATACCAGCCAGGAGGATTCCTACGCTGACATAAACCGATGCCCAGATCCAAAGTCGCGACATCGAGACCGTGACCGAATCCAAAGGAATTCCAGTTATCTTAGGATAGTATGGCAACAACAAATACATGGTCACCGATGCAAGGAAAAACGAAAGCACACAGATTATGAAATACTGGACAAGAAATTGAATTATCAATTGGAATTTCGAAGAACCGACAATCCTCCGGATACTCACCTCTTTTAACCGGGCGATATAACGCGATGTTTCGAGATTGACATAGTTGATCCAAGCCATAAGTAAAATGGCAAGGAAAGCGGCTCCAAGCGCATAGACCAAACGGATGTCGCCACTGCCCTTGAGTTCACCATTGGCGTGCAAATAGAAACCTTTAGCGTGAGGGTACAAGTGGATGTCCGTGACCGGCTGTAACCTAACGTGTGCGTCCTTGAAATCAGGATTACCCAGTTGGTTCTTCTTCAGCGCAGTATTCACCCGGACTTCAAACTCAGTCATGGGCGTGCCTTCTCGGATGGTTACATAGGTAAGTTCCCCAAGATATTTCCAGGGCTCGGCGGGAACCCAGTCTTTCTCGTATCTCAGGATAAGATCTGCATCGAAATGGGAATTGGCAGGTAAGTTATTCATGATGGCGGTAACTGTAAAAATCTGCTTTTGCCGGTCAAGGCCAAAAACCGTCTTCCCTATCGCATCAGATGTTCCAAAGAGTTTTTCCGCCAGACGCTTTGACATAATTATGCCCCTCGGATCCGTCAGGCATTTTCCCGGATCGCCTTTCAGCAGCATCGATGGAAACACTTTAAAGAAATCAGGTTCTGCAAAGAGATAGTTACGTTCATTGTAGATTGTGTTTCCGGCCATGAATACAATACCCGTATTGGCAGGCCAGCGGTAAAACCGAGTTACATTCTCCACCTCTGGAAAATTTTCCTTCATGAAAGCTCCAGCGCCGTAGAAAGTCGCGGCTGTGGAGTTTATGAGATTCCCCTTTTCATACTGATCGGTGGACACTCGAAATATCTCGTTTTTGTTGCGATGGAATTGATCGTAGCCCAGTTCAAAGTCCAGGTATTGTATAATCAGGAATGCCGCAGCCAAACCAACTGCCAATCCTGTTACATTCAGCAATGAAAAGACCTTGCTTTTCATTAGGTGACGGTATGCGAACTTAAAATAGCTTTGAAGCATATAGCCTTGATTTAATTCAAATGAAAATCTATTCCTCATAACAATCCCCGGCCTGAAAAACCGGATCACATTCCACACCAATCTCCTCTTCGCCCTTGCTTCACCAAATATTTTTACATCCCTATGAAACTTCTGATTCAGGTCTCCCTCAATCGCTTCATACAAATGATCGGGGCAGAACCATTTGAGGAAGCGAAGGGCCATTATTAAAATAGTCTGTTTTTCCGTGGCGTTCAATTTATTGGCTATTTTCTATTTCGTTATATTTGTTAATTGAAAATAAGAGAGTCATGAAAACAATTATTCTGGAAGTCAGTGATCCCGCGGCGGAAAAGATTGAAAAAATGTCACCGACACAAAAAAATGCCATATCTGAAACCCTGAGCCAATTGATAACAAACCGTCGGAGTCTGGAGGAGATAATGGATGATTTAAGGGACCAGGCGGAACGAAATGGACTTACACCAGAAATACTGAAAAAACTTCTAGAAGAAAAGGACGGAGAAGACAACCGGTAAGTGATCGTTATTTTTGATTCCAATGTCCTTTTGAGCGCTTCCATTTTAAGGGGAAGCATCCCTGGTATTTGCTGGGAGAGATCGCAAAAGACAGAAACCATTCTCTTCTCACAAAAGACCTTTGATGAATTTAGCAGCAGATTTCTCCGTCCAAAATTTGATAAATATTTAACTCTTGAATCAAGGCTTGAGTTTATTTTAGAAATACAAACGTTTGTCAAGATAATTCCTGTGTTCCATACCGTAACTATTTGCCGTGATCCCGACGACGACCTGTACCTTGAACTGGCCCTCTCCGGAAAAGCCGACTGCATCATCACCGGTGACGCCGACCTGCTGGTCCTCCATCCATTTGAAAATATTCCGATCATCACACCAAAGGAATTTTTAGATTCGATTTCTAAACGGTGATTCATTTGATTATCTG
>JANYKP010000295.1 GCA_025358195.1 Cyclobacteriaceae bacterium | reverse complement strand
TTCCAATGTACCCCACGATGATGGTTCAAAAAAAGATCAGGGGGATGGCGGACAACTTTATTTCCTTAGCCACACAAGCAATGCTGATATCGTGGTTAATCATGTTTCAATAGACAATCTCGTGAAAGGCAACATTCAATTTGCCGACCTTCTCCCAGAATTCATAATACTTTTTGCTATAGCGGATCATAACATTTTTCATCCTCCGATGGGTGATCGAATACCACTAATAACAGTTTTCTACTCCCGCTCACTACGAGCACCTCCTTCTTTCATTATTTGAAGAACCTCTTCAGTTAGGTTTCTGGCTGCGCTTTGTATTGCCTGGCGCGGCAAATAATTAATTTCTTTTATTCCAAGTTGCTAATGCAAAATCTACTTCCTGATTGGGCACCCAATATTCATCCTATGCTGGTGCATTTTCCCATTGCCCTGCTGATCACAGCCGTGTTTTTGGATTTCCTTTATCTGGTATGGAAAAAAGACTGGTTACGCAATTCGGTAATGACACTGTTCATTTTTGCTGCATTGGCCAGTTTTGTCACATATCTCAGCGGCAGACAGGCCGTTGATTCCGTTTCAGTACCGATGAATGCGGAGTTGACTGCGAGCTATCATGCCGATTGGGCGTTATATACGCTGCTATACTTTAGTCTTTATACCGCAGTCCGTACTTTTCTCTTCTGGAAAAAATTAGACATCAAACGTTTCATTGCAATTCTCTTATTCCTGGCAGGACTGGCAGGGAGTGGCTTATTGGCAAAAACAGCGGATCTGGGAGGAAAGCTTGTATATAAATACGGGGTGGGCACAAAAAAAGTAAAGTGAGTATTCCTAAATCAAATTATTAATACTTTATGAATCATAATTCATCCATTTAAACATAAAGTCTGATGAAAACTTCAAAATTCAATTTATCCAAGATGACAATCATTGTCTTGATTTTTCTAACTGGGTTTATTAGTTCCTGCAATACCAAATCTTCCAAGCAAGAGGCAGCTGAGCAGACCGGAAAAGGGGAAGAAGCAGGAGGACACAAACATGACAGCGTAGATGATAAAAAGTCTCCTCATGATGAGGCTTCCGGTAATGAAAGCGGCACTGCCTCTGTGATGTGGATGCCATCGGAGCAACCCTTCTCCGGACCACTGAAACTTGTTGATGGCAACGAAAAAATGTTGAACTGGACTACAATTTCAGATAGTGACGGCAGTAAAGCAGTCAGCCTGTCACTTTCGGGAGAAAGGGTGCTTCTCCTCTTTGATGATACGTTTGAAAATGTCGGCTCAAACCTTCAATTCAAAACGGATGGCTTTCAGGGACAGGTGGCTATTGTACACCATTATAGGGATGCCTCCAATTATGATTATTTGTCATTAACAAATTCTTCAATGCTGTTGGGAAGAATGGAAAACGGAAAGAATAATGTACTTGACAAAAAAGACAACAAAATGTCCAATGATTGGTCAACGATGCGTCTGTCAGCAGCTGGGGAACATTATAAAGGTTACCTCAATGATAAGCTCATCAACCATGGACATGCAGAAGCAATGGGAGCAGGACGGGTAGGTATATTAATGCAAGGCAAAGGAAGAATAATGTTGAAAATGGTAGAAGTGGTTAAACTTTCCGAATAGTAATTTTTAATAAACCTAAACCCATAAGAATTATGAAAATGTTAAGTGCAATACTCTTGTTAACAACCGTTATGTTTTGCCGCGCGCAAAAACCAAGTGCTGACGATGTAGCCATGGCAATTACTACATTGGAGTCCTATAAAAAGGCAATTGAGCGCCTTGATACTACGGGAACAGGCAAACTATTTTTGTCGAAGTCGATTGTAATTGAATCCGGAAAAATAGAAGGACGCTACCAGGATTACCTGGCCCATCATCTTGGCCCCGAATTAGTTGACTTCAAGTCATTTACATTCAGCGACTATAAGGCTGACGTCACGGTCGATTTACCTTATGCATTTGCTTCGGAGTCATACAAGTACACCATTGTATTGAAAAAAGATAATTCAGTGATAGAGCGAAAAGGTGCAGCAACGACTATTCTGAAAAAAGAAAATGGAATATGGAAAATCTGGCAAACACACACTTCGGCACGCAGGCCCTGAAATTGATACAAAAACACCTCACAGAAAAAATTCCATTCATGAGATCAAGACCAAATTACATACCAGCCCTGAAATATCACTGGCTTACAAAGTTTTACGATCCAGCGTTAAGCTTAACCATGCCTGAAACTAAGTTTAAGTTAGCGCTTGTGAAACAAGCATCTATTTTACCAAACGAAAAGCTTTTGGATTTTGGTTGCGGGTCGCTCACGCTTTCGCTTATGGCAAAGGCTGCCCAACATTCGGCTATCATTTATGCAGTAGATATTGATAAGAATATCCTTGGGATTGCTGAAAAGAAATTAAAACGAGCCGGAGAAGCTATTTTTCTTCAGCAGTACGATGGAAAGGTATTGCCGTATTCAAGTGACCAGTTTGACAAAACAATTTCCAGCCTTGTATTTCACCATTTGGATTTTTCACAGAAACAGAATGCTCTAAAAGAGATTTTTAGAGTTCTTAAGCCGGGGGGCGAGTTGCATGTAGCTGACTGGGGCAGAGCCAAAAACCAGCTAATGCGAATTGCATTCTATACTGTTCAACTCTTGGATGGTTTTGAAACCACTGAAGATAATGTAAATGGGCTTTTGCCAGAATACTTTAAGGAGGCTGGGTTTAGAGAAATAATTGAAACAAAAACGATTCAGACAATATTCGGAACATTATCTCTTTACAAGGCAATTAAACCGCTGACTTAGACATAGATGTAATGCCTACGAGATTGCAAGATCGCATTAAGTTCTATGACGAAATAACAATATTTCTTGGCCAGAGTATTAAAACCAAACCTCATGCCCATCATGCACTTGAAATTATTATTGGTTTAGAAACTCCTTTGGAGATTCGCTATGCTACTAACAAAACACTAAAAACAAGAGGAGCAATAATAAAACCTGATGCATCGCACGGGATTAGCTGTGGCAAAGGATTAACAATCTTTGTTCACATAGACCCGGAATCCAATCTGGGCAATCAAATTAATGGAGTCTTCAACCTGAGCGAGGTGATCGATCTTGATACCACGATAAATCAAAAATTATCCACATACTTTTATAATTATCTTAGCCAACATTATTCTGAAAGCAATGTAAAGGCATATTTAACTCAATCAATCCTGGGGGAGCGTACAGGAACTTCGATCGCAGAAGGCCTTGATAGCAGGGTCCAAAGAGTCATTTCCTATATCAAAAACACTTGCAAAAAGGAAGCGGTCAATTTTCAACATCTCGTTAGTCTATCAGAATTATCGCAAGGTAGATTAATGCATCTTTTCAAGGATGAAACCGGGATCACCATCCGGAAGTACATCTTGTGGTGTCGCATGCAAAAGGCAATCGAGTTAATGGCCAAAGGCAGCAAGATAAAGGAAGCGGCTAATTCAGCAGGGTTTTCGGATTCGTCACACTTTAACCGAACATTCGTTTCCATGTTTGGAATTAATCCATCTGAAATGATAAAATAAACTGTGGCATTTTGTTGACTATTTTCCACAATGTGTTCCCCAGTCCCACTTCAGAAAATTGAACTTGTACTGTCTGGCTGGATGAGTTGTATATACCTGCTATATAGATGGATATTTCATAAGGGCATACATATTGTGTCTTTTTTCGCAAATGAACGGCAAGCAGCAATCTGAGATTCAGAAGCTTATAACATTTTTGCAAGACTATTCGTCCATAACTGCCCGACATTGTGGTGACTCATGATACAACATGATCGAGGCACTCGCGAAATATCGCAATCACTTTTGCATCATAATGAACTGGACGAAATGGCCAGGATGAACGAAGATCAAAGCATGGAATTCAAAAGCCGGTTAAATAATTTCACTTAACAATCTAAATACTAATATTATGAGCCATGAAAGATTTCAAACCTGTATTGACGCATGCGTAGCGTGCGCTACCGAATGTGAGCATTGTGCTACCGAATGCTTGCATGAAAAAGATGTGAAAATGCTTGCCCGTTGTATCGAACTTGATAGACAGTGTGCTTCCGTTTGTCGTTCCGCGGCCGAACTTATGTCCATGGGTGGCCAACATGCTGCATTACTTTGCCAGGCTTGCGCCGAGATCTGCGATACATGTGCTGAAGAATGCGAAAAACATAAAATGAATCATTGCCAGCATTGTGCCGAGGAATGTCGTTCCTGTGCCGAAGAGTGCAGAAAGATGGCCGAACAGCACGTATGACTTTTTTATTAAAAGGAACCCTTGCATGAATAGGCAATGCAGGGATTCCTTTTTTTCATTATGCCCAACTAGTCCAACTTCTTTTTGCATATAATAACTTACAATGTTGTTCAAGAAAATGAAAAAATCCTCAATGGTTGAATCTGAATCAATCAGACCTTCTTATAAAGGTTCGGACAAGTTACTTGACAAAGTAGCAATCATTACGGGCGGAGACAGCGGTATTGGTCGTGCCATTGCATTGCATTTTGCCCGGGAAGGATCGGATGTAGTAATTGTATTTCTGCGCAGTGTCAAGGACGCCCGCGAGACCAAAAAAATGGTCGAAAAAGAAAAGCGACTATGTTTGCTTTTTCAGGGAGATATCAGATTCGAACAGTTTTGCAAACGAGTTGTTCAGGAAACCCATAAGCATTTTGGAAAACTTTCCATACTCGTCAATAATGCCGGCGTGATGAACCAGAATCACAAACTTTCGGACATCACCCCGGGGGAATTATTAAGAACCTTTCAGGTAAACATTTTTTCCTTTTATTACTTTTCAAACGCGGCGTTGGAGGTTATGGACAAAAATGGATGCATAATCAACACCACTTCGATTACCGCCTATCGCGGGAGCGAACATTTAATAGATTACGCGGCCTCAAAAGGCGCTGTTGTTTCGTTTACCCGGTCATTGGCAAAGAATCTTGCAAAAACCGGAATCCGCGTAAATGCAGTATCGCCAGGGCCCATCTGGACTCCATTGATTGCAAAAACGTTTCATAAAAAAGCCCTGGAGAAGTTTGGTAAAAATACGACTATGGGCCGGGCCGGTCACCCGTATGAAGTGGCTCCTGCTTACGTGTACCTGGCATCCATGGATGCTTCTTATATCACCGGACAAGTAATTCACGTAAATGGCGGAGAAATTGTCGGCGCTTGATTTCGTCCTGTTCAGACAATGGATTTGATTGGGAGATATAAATCATCTAGAAAATAAAAAAACGAATGTTCAAAGATTTTCCTTCATTACATCCATTAGCAGTCCATTTCCCCATAGTGCTCATAGTATTGGGTGCTGTATTACAGTCAGTGGTGGTATGGAAAGACTGGAAACAAATTCACTGGACCACACTATTCATTATGGCAGGCGCATTTTTTTCAGGCCTTGCTGCCGCTACCATTCTTCATGCGGAGCCTTCGTCCGATGCGCCTAAGGCTGCTATGGAAATGTTTGAACAACACGAGAAGTATGCTCAATTAACCTTGTGGATGTCGGGTATTACATTATTATTAAAGAGTATCGGCATCTTCTTCGGAATTAACAGGCGGATTTACCATGCAATCGTACTTACTTCAGCAATTGTCGCTACCATTTTTGTATCAATAACGGGACATCATGGAGCAAGGCTCACACATGTTGCCGGTGTTGGCCCGATGGGTAGGTATTTGATGAAGGATCATCATGGAAAGGAAGGGGAGGATATGAAAGACATGAATGGAATGGAAATGAAAGGTGACAGCGTCATGAAGATGAATGATAAAATACCGGGAATGGATACCATGAAAAATATGAAAGGCATGGGCAGCAAGAAAGATACGGGCAATACGAAGGACTTGAACATGAAAGAAATGGATAACATGAAGAATATGCCAGGTATGGAAAAAATGAAAAACAGGAAAAGCACGGATAATATAAAAAATATGGAGGAGATGAAGAATATGACAGGTATGGATACCATGAAGAATATGAAGAGTCCGGACAGCATGAAGAAGATGCCGGGCATGGATAGCGCCATGAACATGAGCGATATGAAAAACATGAAGATGCCGGTTCAAAATGCGATGGATACATTCCGCTTCCTGGACAATAACCCCGGCCTGAAAAAATCAAAAAAAACGAATAAGCAATAAGCTTAGAATGAAACTGCAACTTTTCTTCTTGTTGTTAATTCCTTTTTCCAGTCTGGCGCAAAGCGATCATTCCAAACACACGGGTATGGTCAAAGATTCATTAATGCAGAAGCCAACTTCATACCATCGCTCTTTACAATCACGGCAGGTCAATACACGAGCGGCTTACAAAGGGAAAAAAGTCGAATACGATTTGTATGTCAGGGATACCATGGTAAATTTTACAGGCAAGCACCGCCATGCCATTGCTATCAATGGACAGATACCTGCTCCCATTCTTGAATTTACCGAAGGTGATACCGCCATCATCCG
>JANYKP010000292.1 GCA_025358195.1 Cyclobacteriaceae bacterium | reverse complement strand
AACTTCCCTTGTGGTACCCCTGGTTGCAAAAAAAATAGTAAAGCTGCGCAGTGCGGTACCTTTTATTCTTGGCGCCAACATCGGCACGACCATCAGCGCATTCCTAGTGGCCATGGTTAATTCGAACACTGCGATCAGCATTGCTATCGCTCATTTTCTTTTCAACTTCTTCGGTGTGCTTATCTTTTTCCTGATACCCGGGCTGAAAGAAATTCCTATTAAACTTGCCAACGGACTCGGCCGGCTTACTTTGAAATACCGGCTGGCTGGACTTCTATACCTTCTGGTCATGTTTTTCTTCATTCCCTTTTCACTCATTTACTTTAACCGCGATGCGGTAACCGTGACTGAACTGACCTACCAACGAACCGAAAACAATCAAAAGTCCTTTTTCACGGTGATTGTCAAGACGTTTGAAAACCAGTCGATGAGCAGTTGGATTGTGTATGAAGGAGAAAAAAGCAGCGAGCCGGCGCAGATTTACTCGGTGTACAAGAGAAACAATCTACTCATCATCAACAATGAACTCTTTGAAATGAATAAACCCGGCTTTTGCCGTGACGGGGAAGACCGTAAGGGGAAATTTAAGATGTGCATCCGGACAATAATTCCACAGCTCATGATTGCTCCTTCGCTTTCTTTCGATTCGGTGTTTGTCTTTGAAAAGAAATATGAACGTCAACCCTTCGGTATCACCTGGAGTTATATCAGCGCGCCTGTCAATCTTTTGGTAAAAAAGGAAAGCCGGGATACGCTAGGGCAGGTGATGGCCAGCGAGGAGTTATTTCGTGTTGTTAAAAAATAAAGTTCCCTGACAACCAGCAGGCCGGAGTGGCCGGGCAAGATCAAACCATTTTACAAAAGTCAGTGCGTTTGGACTAAAGTCCAATGGGGAGTTGACTTGAATTGCCACGGGTTTAAACCCGTGGCAATTTTTCGGTCATGTTAAGGGGCTTTAGCCCAAATGAAGGCTACAGTAGTTTGAAATGAATCTCAAAAGTCTAAAATCCTTATATTGCCATGAGCTATGGAGAAGATATCGGAGACCATCCTGAAATTCCTGCGGTTAGACAATATTGTCCAACACCTTACAGGTTATGTTGAGACGCGAATTGAGCTGATGAAAGCAGAGATTCGGGAAGACGTGGCGAAAGCGATCGCCCGTGGCATGGTGATGGTAGTACTGTTTTTAGTGAGCTTTCTCTTCCTGATCTTTTTCAGTGTCGGACTGGCGCACTTTATCAATAGCTATTTCGAAGTCGCCTACACCGGTTACTGGACGGTAGCCGGCATTTATGCCGTCACTTTTTTGATAGTGCTGGTATTCAGGAAGAATATATTTCAGTATTTCGAGCAGCAGTTTTCTCAATTGATCAAACGAAAAGCCAAGTAACGCATGGAACTTTTGGAAAGTCAGGACCCCGAAAAGAAAAAACTCATCGAAACTTCTGACCGGCACAAACGCGCCCTCGAGAAAGAGGTGAATGAATTGACAGAAAAGACAGAGCGCGTGCTCACGAACGCATTGATTATCGGTGGCTCACTGGCGCTCACCTACTTTGTAGTCAGTTCATTTTCTGGAGGAGGAAAAAAGAAGCGGAAGAAGAAAAAAAATAAAGAAGCAAAAGCTGTAACGGCGGAAGGCACGGACGGGATTGAAGAGAGTCCAGTAGAAAATGAAACCCCTTCCTTGATCGGTCAGATCGGCACGAGGGTGCTCAACCATGCCACGGTGTTGGTGCTCGACATTGCCAAAGAAAAACTTTTTGAGTATTTGGAATCAAGAAAAAAGGGCAATGAAACGAGCAAATGAAAATTCTTGAAATACTTCAGCAGCGTCATCGTCTTGGCAAGAAATCCATTGCCGTACTCATCGATCCCGATAAGGCCGATGATCCTGTAAAACTCAAACACCTCATCCACCTGTCGAGTGAGAATTGCGTCGACTTCTTTTTTGTGGGCGGCAGCCTGATCACCACTCCCAATCTTTCCGAAGTCATTCAAAGCATCAAAGAAGATGTGAATATCCCCGTCATTCTTTTTCCGGGCAGTTCATTGCAAATTGATCCATCGGCCGATGCGATCTTGTTCTTATCGCTGATCTCCGGCCGCAACCCCGACCTTCTCATCGGGCAGCATGTGCAGGCCGCTCCCATTTTGAAAAACAATCACATGGAAGTGTTGCCTACCGGCTACATGCTCATCAGCTCAGGCCGCACGACTTCCGTGGCCTACATCAGCAACACGACACCCATCCCGGAAGACAAATATTCCCTGGCAGCTTGTACGGCCATGGCAGGCGAGATGCTGGGCCTTCAACTCATTTATCTGGATGCCGGCAGCGGGGCTGAGCGCGAGATCAGTCCCCGGATGATTTCTGCGGTACGCAAGTCCATCAATGCTCCCATGATTGTGGGTGGCGGCATCACCACACCACAAAAGGCCCTTAGTGCGCTTGAAGCCGGAGCCGACATGATCGTCATCGGCAACGCCCTTGAGAAGAATCCTGATTTACTAACCGAAATCAGTGACAGGGTGTATGACTGGAACCAGAGTGTGGAGGCGGGGAAGTAGCTGGTTATATATTGGTTGCATAGGTGATACTCGTAGTTAGAAGTTATGCACAAGGCCATTTGAACAGAATAGTAACACGCAAAAGCGATTTGATAAATTTTTAGCCGACAGATCTTAACAAGATGGAATACCTCATTTTAGGATCAATCGTTCTCTTGATACAATTTCTTGTTACTCATTATTTAAATAAGCGAAAGTCAAAAAAGAAAATTGAGCAAATTCGTTCAGCATGGAGTAAACCTAAAACAGATTCATTTCATTTCGATAGCATTGGAAAGTATGCAGAGGCATCAAATGAAAACCACTTTCACCGATTGACAGATCAAACCATCGAGGATATAGACTTTTATCGACTCTTTACATTTATCGACAGAACCACCAGCAAAATAGGACAACAATTCCTTTTTAAAAAAGTAATTGAACCAACAAACAACATTGAACACCGGTCCGAAGGACTTATTAAATTATTCACCAAAGAAAAAGATTTGCGAGAAGAAATCCAGTTAGAACTTCTCAAACTAAACGGCAATGATGCCTATTACATTACATCATTATTACGGGATAGGTTATTGGAAAAACCAAAATGGCTTAAATTCCTCGTCATCGATATTATTATTGTCGTGTGCCTGCTTATTCTATCATTTAAATTTCAAGTCCTTTTAATTGTACTCATTATTCCAATTACACTAAATATGATCTTGCACTATTGGAACAAGAGCAACACGTTTCAATTTACCAGATCGATTCCCCAGCTGCACTTGCTGATTGCTGTATCAAAAGAATTACTTAAAAGAGGTGATGCGTTTTACGACAAGTCAGTTGTAGCGAGTATGGCAAATCTAAGGTCATTTCAACGAAAAGCAAGTTTGATCAGATTTGACAACAGGGGTGGAATTCAAGCTGAACTCAGTCAATTGGGGTTATACTTAATTGAGCTCATAAAAGCATTCCTTTTAATAGAAGTATTTATGCTTTTTAAAGTGCTCAAGGAGTTGAAAACAAAACAGGCTTCTATAGTAGATCTATTCAATTATGTTGGCAATATAGATGCTTCCATTTCTATAGCCTCACTTAGAGCGGGTACATTGAAAACATGTCAGCCCGTTCTGATGCCTGCTAAAAAGGAAGTGATTGTTAAAAATATTTATCATCCTTTGATTGAGAATTGCGTAAAAAACAGCCTATCCATAAGTAATAGAAGTGTTTTAATTACAGGTTCTAATATGTCTGGTAAGTCAACTTTTCTGAGAACCCTGGCTATAAATTCAATATTAGCTCAAACAATCTATACATGCTTTGCTGATGAATATATTTCGCCAATTCTAAAGCAGTTTTCAGCGATCAGAATAGATGACAATCTATTCCAAGGTAAAAGCTATTATTTTCAAGAGGTCAACATTATGGCTTCATTTATCGAAGAGGTTGACTTTCTTCACCAAAACCTATTCGTTTTAGATGAGGTTTTTAAGGGGACTAACACAGTCGAGAGAATTGCCGCCGCAAAAGCAATACTCTCTTATTTGAATCGAAATAGCAATATTGTGGTTGTGTCAACTCATGATATTGAGTTAGCCGACATGCTTAAAGATGAATACGACTTATATCATTTCACGGAGACAATTGAAAATAATGAACTGCATTTTGACCACCATATTAAGTTAGGTCAATTAAGGACAAGAAATGCAATTAAAATATTGGAGTTGTCAAATTACC
This sequence comes from Cyclobacteriaceae bacterium, assembly GCA_025358195.1. GTDB lineage: Bacteria > Bacteroidota > Bacteroidia > Cytophagales > Cyclobacteriaceae > ELB16-189. The sequence goes on along the minus strand of JANYKP010000292.1, from coordinate 1,248 downwards.
CTGCTGACATTATCAGTGAGGCAAGAAACATAAGTACGACTTTAAGAACAGCCAAGATAATAAGTGAGCAGTAAATGGCCCAGCTGCCAATCGAGTAGACGGCCTCGCCAGTTGTAAACCGACGAGGTTCGTGGAAGGTTCCGACGGTGACCAAACATATTATAAATTTGGTTGAAAGTAAGGGTATGAATGGGCTACCCACAAACAAATATTACAACGGTCATTTATGAAATTGTCTAATCTTAGATTTGTCCTAAAAGTGGGGAGTTTGCATAGACGCCTCGCACCGGCTGTCATACTACCGATTTGTGTATCAATGATGACGCCCACCTCCCAAGGGCAAGGCATTGGGAAAATCTATATTAACGGGAGAGAATTGGCAGTTCCCCCCAACCAACCAGACCACTTTGACTTTGAACCATTCAAATCGATCCTCACGAGTTCAGGCAAAGAGTATCTAGACTGTTTGGAACTGCGTACAAAGCTCGTTACTCGACCAGGGATACGTTGTTGATACGAATAAGTCCCTCTTTGGCAAAATGGGAACATGAAATTGAGAATAATAGAATTGGAACTAAACAAGTCGAGGCAACAATCACCTATTTAGAAACAAGTGCGGTGTTAGGATCACAAAAGCCAAAATAACAGAAAGTGTTTCAGTATGCGAACTGGTTGGGGTTATAAGTATGAGAGGACATAAGAATAGAAGCAAAAAATGATCCTTCGTGAGCACCCCAAGTTGGTCCGGATTTGGTCGGGGGGGTTGGTCGGGATTTGAAATCCGCTACCTACTCGTAGCATTTGCTTGCAAAGTTTTTTGCGACAAGGGATACGATGGGTACGTAGCCTTTGATAGCAAGACGGTTCTAATAGAACACTACAGACAAACTTTGGGAGCAACTCATCTAATTCGACGGCCCCACCAAAATTAACTGATGGGGTGCGCCTCTCACATTCTCATCTTCTCCCATTCTCATCTCCTCACCTTGACACATTGAACTCGCTCCGAACCGTGCCCGGCGCAAGTCCTGATTCAAGTTTGTAAGCGGTTTTAATTCCGCGAAAATCGTTGTGAATTAATAGAATGTCCTTTGACCTCGCGCCCTTCACAAGCAGAAAAGTATCCGTTCCGCCAGTCGCAGATGAATTCCTGACCACAGCATTTTCAACCTGGTTCAACTGGATGGCCGGCGCACCTGCCTTTCCCGAACCACCGGAAAATCCTTCCAACGTAAGGCCGCGGATGTC
>JANYKP010000393.1 GCA_025358195.1 Cyclobacteriaceae bacterium | reverse complement strand
TCAAGCTGCCCGGAATAAAAAAATTCGGGTCATTGTTGAATAATTCAAGCTGCATAAAGTTTAAAAAATGGTTTACCATATAAATTTAGCAATTAATCGACTTATTTGTGTGCATAGGCAAGAGCCTTAAGGCTGGGGTTATTCAAGACCAACCAATTTGGACTTTAGTCCAACGTGACACTTTGAATTGCACCCTGCCAACGTGTAAATGTAGAATTATTCGCAAAAAGTATAACTTGATGCGAAGTTATGCTATCAAAAAAGTGCAAGTACGCAATTCACGCGCTGGTTTACCTGGCCGAACGCTACCAACAGGGACCCGTCCATATTCAGGATATAGCCGAAGCACAGCATATACCCAAGAAATTCCTGGAGGCCATCCTCCTCGAAATGCGAAATGCTAAAATTCTTCATAGCAAAAAAGGAAAAGGCGGCGGCTATTATTTGTACAAAAAACCCGAAGAGGTCAACCTGGTGGAGATCATCCGGCTCATGGATGGGGCCATCTCGTTGTTGCCATGTGTTTCTCTTAATTATTATGAGCGGTGTGATGAATGTGTGAATGAAGTTACCTGTGGTATCCGGGATGCGTTTACAGGTGTGCGCGACGAAAGCCTCAAACTGCTATCAAAAAGTACCCTCGCCCAAATTGTTAAACGACAACGGGAATTGGCTAAGTAATTGATAATTTAAATCTACCGAATTTATAGACTTTAGATATCTTTGCACCTCAAAACAACAGATCATATGGCAATTCGATTGGGAGACATAGCACCTGATTTTCAGGCACAGACAACAGAAGGAACGATTCAATTTCACAAATGGCTGGGCGACGGATGGGGTGTATTGTTCTCACATCCGGCCGACTTCACACCCGTGTGTACAACGGAACTGGGAGCGGTGGCAAAACTTCGTTCGGAATTCGACAAGCGAAATGTAAAGGTCATGGCATTGAGTGTTGACCCCATGGAGTCGCACGAGAAATGGATTGGAGATATCAATGAGACCCAAAAAACCAAGGTTAATTTCCCGTTGATCGCAGACCCCAAATTCGAAGTAGCGAACCTGTATGACATGGTTCACCCGGAGGTAAGTGATAAGTTCACGGTCCGTTCTGTATTTGTCATTGGTCCTGATAAAAAAGTAAAACTGACAATCACCTATCCCGCATCGACGGGAAGAAACTTTGATGAAATCCTGCGCGTTATCGACAGCCTTCAGCTTACCGCAAAGTATAGTGTCGCCACCCCGGCCAACTGGAAGCACGGTGAGGATGTTATCATTACGGTAGCGGTGAAAGACGAAGAAATAGCGGGCCGGTTCCCCAAAGGCCACACGCGCTTGAAGCCCTACCTGAGAACGACCCCGCAGCCCAATATTTAGTTTCAGACAAAGATCCCAAAGACCTCGCGAGCGGTCTTTTTTGTTTGGGGCGCGGCTGAAATTCATTTCACGCAAAGACTCAAAGTCAATTCGCAAAGTACGCCAAGGCTTTCCGAGATAGAACTTTGCTTCTTATTCCAACAATACCCGTAATTTTGCATCTTCATTTTCCTCCATGACACCCTTGCATAAAGAGAAACCCATGAATGAACTTCCTGTAATGCAGGAAGGCGAAGGCATTATGCTGTTTTATCCGCATGTTCCGAAAAAAGCAATTGAGGCGGTAACCGAAGTATTGCAAAGCCGCTGGATTGGCCAGGGACCCCGCGTGGCACAGTTCGAAAAAGAGTTTGAAGAAAGATTTGCCGGCAAGGGAAAAGCACTCGCTGTTGGATCGGGGACGGATGCCCTTCACCTGGCATACATATTGGCCGGCCTGAAAGAGGGAGATGAGGTCATCACGCCCGTATTTACATGCACGGCTACAACCATTCCTTTTCTCTACATGGGTGTCAAATTTCGCTTTGCCGATGTGGATCCAAAGACGCTCAATATCAGCACGAGTCATGTGCGTGAACTGGTCAACGAAAAAACCAAAGCGATCGTGTGTGTGCATTATGGTGGACTACCCTGCGACATGGATGAATTGTTGGCGATCGCAACGGAGTACAACATTCCTGTAATCGAAGATGCTGCCCACGCAGTGGGGGCGACCTACAAAGGAAAAAAGATTGGCGAAATTTCTCCCTTCACGATGTTTTCATTCCAGGCCATCAAGGCGATGACTACGGGTGATGGCGGTATGCTGGTGCTGCAAGACCACGCCATTGTACCGACCGCTGAACGCATTCGCTGGTTTGGCATCGACCGGTCCAACAAGCAAAAAGGAACCTGGGAAAATGACATATGGGAAGTAGGATATAAATACCAGATGACCGACATCGGGGCAGCCATGGGACTGGCAGCCCTTCATGAGTTTGATCAGACCCTGGCCCACCGTCAAAAATTATTTCAGGCATACAAACGCGGCCTTGCCGGAGCCGAGGGTATCACGTTAATGGGTGCAGATTCAACGGATCGTACGCATGCCGCCTGGTTGTGCACGGCCCTGGTTGAAAGGCGCCAGGAATTTATGACCAGGCTGCGCGATCGTAAAATTGAATCGGGACAAGTGCACTACCGCAATGACCGCTATACGGTGCTGGGAGGTCGGCGGGATGATCTTCCAAACATGGATGCCATTGAAGAGAATTATATTGTTCTACCCCTGCACATGCACATGAATGAAAACGATGTGGAGTATGTTTGTCAGGTAATCAGGAGTGGATGGTAGGATGGAGGCGATCCATCACGACAAACCCACCCGTTTCTTAAAACGGTCTCTCAACATCCGCATACGGAAATTTTGATCAGGTTCAGGTTCTTTTGATGGGCCTTCAAAGCGTGCACCCATCTTTAGATAGTATTTATACAGTGTGGAAATTGAAATATTCCATTTTTCCAGGAATTGCCGGTTGGCATTGTTGCGAATAATGCGCGCCGTGGTCCTGGAACCGAAATGATATACGCGCGCCCGGCTCACTCCTTTATAATAGCGTACCCCGGCGTGCCATAACTTCATCATCATGTCCGGATCCGAGCCCATGCCCGGAGAGAATTCTGTACTCAAGCCTCCGATCAGGTTCCACAGATTGCGATGAAGCACGAGCGGATACCAATTGCTGCCGCTCCAATCCTGAAAGGGAATTTTGTCAAATCCATTCAGGAATTTTTGTTCGTCAAAATTCTGAACGGTCTTGCCAAAATCATGTGGAGCGAGGGCACACGAATTCCGCGAAAGCGTATGCTCGATCATCGTCCCGGAAATACAAAAATAGTTGTGGCCAACTTTCTGTACCTCTTCCAATAAGGCAATGTCCCAACCCGGCGCGAAATAAAAATCATCATCGGATAACACAATGAACTCACTGATCACCAGGGTCGAAGGAGCATTGAAGCCGTAGCAGACACCGGCATTTTCTTTGGAATGGGAGAAATCAAGTTGCAGTGATTTTACCCAATCCAGTGTGCCATCACTTCCTTCATTGACATGGATGATGATCTGATGGTAATGAACTGAGTTTTTGCGAATGCTGTCCACGCAGCATTTCAGATAGGCGAGGTTATTCCAGGAAGGAATAAGAATTGAAAAAACCGGTTTCTCGCGCTGACTGCCAGGATGAAAGGTTATCGATGGGATCATGATGTTTTTTTCATGAGTTGCTGATAGCCGCGATTAACCAAATAAATTCCCAGTAAGGTGATAAGAATCGCCACGGCAATTTTCGTATTTAATTTCTCTGACAAAACTAACCAACCCAGGACAACTGCCACCAACGGATTTATATACGAATACAAGGAAGCAATGGTGAGCGGAAGTTGCGTGAGTGCATAAGAATACATTGCATACGCCATGGTTGAACCGACGATGATCAGATAACAAAGAGAATACAACGTTGTAGCCGACCAGGTGATGGTAGCATAGTCATCGAAGATCGCGCTAAAAGGCAGGCAGAACAATCCTCCAAAAAGCATTTGAAATCCAGCATTCAGGAATGGGCTCACCGTTTTATTGGATTTTTTCATCAGGAAGCTTGCGCCAGCCCAGGAGACTGTAGCGACAAAAATAAGAGCAATGCCCGCGCTATACCTGGGATCTGAAAAATCTGCCAGGTGTTCACTAAAAACCATCAATATTCCAAGCATGCCGACCACCGCACCAACAATGATTGTGGCGTTGGGAAGTTCCGCGCGATTAATGGTCAGGTTGAGCAAGACAACGCAAACAGGCATGGCCGAACAAATAATGGCTGCTACGCTGCTCGGCACGTAGACCACCGCCCACGAGACAAGTCCGTTGCCAAAGGTTATCATCAGAAATCCGCCCAAGGCAAGTTTCAGAATATGTTTCGCGTTTGGGAGGGGCAACCTTTTGATGAAAAGAAGATAAGACGTCAGCAGTAAACCTGCCGTTATTTGGCGAAGGGCCGCAAATAAAAATGGAGGGAAGCTGTGCACACCAATCTTCATCACAAGAAAAGTTGTTCCCCAAATCAGGCAGATGCCTGCCAGGCAGAAATAGGCGATAAGTATGTTTCGTTTGATGGCTGGAAATTCAGGCGGCAAAGTAAAGGCTTTTGTGTGGTTGGCCACCTTCCCGCTTCGGTTTAGTTTTTCACACCTGGCACTTGTTTTCTCCTGCCTTCCGGTAATGGCTGTCAACGAACTCGGGTACGTGCGTATTTTTAAGTATCGGAATGAGAAACATTATTTACTTTTCTAAAAAAGAATAGATCACAGTTTCCTGGGAACTTTTGCGATGGGACAATAATAATCTTAACAAAGTATTTCCTTTTGAACGAAGCATTCCTAAGAAAAGACTGGGTTAAGGGATTATAGAACTACAACGTGTTGAGTTAGTCATAATTTCTGCTTCTGCCAGAATCCAGCAACAAGTAACCAGCCTTTATTCTACACCTCCATCGCGTCGTAGACCACCACCTTTTGCCAAAGGGCGGAACAGTTCTCAACGAATTTTTTATGAATGGGATGTTCCTGATAGCTATTTTGACCTTCGAGGCTATCAAAGAAAATAAGTTCGGAAACGCTATAGCTGGCATCAATCACGGGTCGCTTCTCCGTGTCAGCCGGAATTCCGATGTGAAGCTGTCGAACGGTTTCAATTTTTTGCAATGTCCTGAGTCCTTCGATCAGTTTGGCGCGATCCTCGGATGAAGCTGGGTTCTTCAACCAGAAGAAAACGTGGTGGGCAAGCATAGGTTTTTCAGATTTGGACATAAAGCTACTCAAGGCAGTGGCCGAGGCAAAGGCTGCCGCGGTGCCAAGGAACATTCGGCGAGTTGGTTTCATAAATAGTTTGTTTGATGACGGTCAACGAAGGTAATTGTTCTTTTCGGAAAACGATTCCGATACCCTGGAGGAAGTGAATGTGGAGCTCTACCTAACATTCGTTATTCGAAATTCTAAAATTTTTCCCACAAAAGAATAGAATCTGTTAACAATTTTTTACAACCTTGTAGAACATCAGCAATAAAAACAGTGAAGTTGATAATCATAAAAGACGAAATGGGCTCGTTGATCCACAAGATCAATAGCCAACTCGTGCTGATTATTGTCATCATTATTCTGCAGCCGACGGGGTGGTGTTGATCTGATTTTAAAAACAGAATTTTCAACCGCCCCGACATAAATCGGGGCGGTTTTGTTTTCTATAGAGGATGACAAACTAACGATTGTTTTAAAAAAGTATGTATTACAACGAAAGCACAGTTCTTTTCCTGGATGGAAAATTTACAAAAGCAGTAGATGCGAAGCTTGATCTATTCAGCCAGACCCTTCATTACGGGTATGGTGTGTTTGAAGGTATCCGTGCCTACCAAACGATTAATGGAACAAAGATTTTTAAACCAGGTGAACACTTCGAACGGTTGCGTCGCAGTTGCAGTTTGATGAGGATCCCGATGAACTACAGTGTGGAGGAACTCACGCAACTTTCCTATCAGGTGTTGGAGCGAAATAATTTGTCCGACGCCTACCTGCGACCGCTGGTTTTTTGTAGTCCGAATATGTCTCTCACGGCACCCAAGGAAGTCTCGGTCATGATTGCTGCCTGGGATTGGGGAAAATACTTTAGTAGTGCAGCGTTGCGTGTATGCATCTCCTCGTTTCAGCGCCCGAACCCCAAATCTTTAAAAGTAGAAGCCAAGGCTTGTGGTCATTATGTAAACTCTATTCTTGCTACGATGGAGGCAAAAGAACGCGGCTTTGATGAGGCCCTCATGCTGGATATGAATGGCTTCGTGGCAGAAGGGCCTGGCGCCAATTTCTTTTTCGAAAAAGACGGTACGCTCTACACACCTCCCCTTGGAAATATTTTACCAGGCATCACACGCCACACGGTGATTGATATTTGTCGCGAACTGGATATTCCAACCGTTGAAAAGTACTTCAGGCCGGAAGAGCTATTTGAGGCTGACAGCGCTTTCTTCTGTGGCACGGCGGCGGAGATTACCGCCATTGAGTCTATCGAAGGACAAGCCTTTCACAAACCCTGGAAAAAATCCCTGGGAAGGGTGATGCAGGAGGCGTATCAGAATATTGTGTTGGACAAGAGCTATAGTGATGTGATAGTCTAGGAGTTGGGCGCTGTAGGTGTACGGCCAGAAACTAGAACCTAGCATCACGAAATGATAAGCAGACACGAACGAATTGAAAATGGAATTAAATAAGTACAGCAAAACCATCACCCAGGACCCGACCCTTCCGGCGTCGCAGGCTATGCTGTATGGTGTTGGCCTTACGGAACATGATTTGACGAAAGCGCAAGTGGGCATCGTCAGTACGGGCTTTGATGGAAACACATGCAACATGCATCTCAACGCGTTGGCAGGGGAGGTGAAGCAAGCGGTCTGGGATCAGGAGTTAGTGGGATTGATTTTTCATACCATCGGCGTAAGTGATGGTATTTCTAACGGCACGGAAGGAATGCGGTATTCGCTCGTAAGTCGTGAAGTGATCGCTGATTCGATCGAAACAGTGTGTGGGGCGCAATACTATGATGGTTTGATTGCCGTGGTAGGCTGTGATAAAAATATGCCGGGTTCGCTTATCGCGATGGGAAGATTGAATCGGCCAGCCATCATGGTGTATGGTGGCTCCATCGCAGGTGGTCATTGGAAAGGCAGATCCCTAAATATTATTTCTGCATTTGAAGCATTGGGTGAAAAGCTCGCCGACAAAATATCAGAAGAAGATTACAAAGGCATCATTCAAAATTCCTGTCCGGGTGCCGGTGCCTGTGGGGGCATGTACACGGCGAACACGATGGCTTCGGCCATTGAGGCGTTGGGAATGTCATTGCCATACTCATCCTCCAACCCGGCGCTGGGAAAAGATAAATCGAAGGAATGTCATGATGCGGGGAAAGCGATTCGTCAGCTTCTTGAAAAGGACCTCCGGCCGCGCGACATCATGACCTTCCAGGCATTTGAAAATGCCATTACAATCGTGATGGTGCTGGGCGGATCGACCAATGCTGTACTGCATTTGATTGCGATGGCAAAATCCGTGGGTGTAAAAATTACCCAGGAAGATTTTCAGCGGATCTCCGACAAAACCCCGCTGCTCGCTGACCTGAAACCGAGCGGTAAATATCTCATGGAGGATCTACATAAAATTGGCGGCACTCCGGTAGTAATGAAATACCTGCTTGACAAAGGATACCTCCACGGAAATTGCATAACCGTGACCGGAAAAACGATTTCAGAAAATCTAAAAGATATATCACCGATTGAGTTTGAAAAGCAGCAGGTTATTTATCCTGTAGAAAAGGCGATCAGGAAAACCGGGCACCTGCAAATACTTTACGGAAATCTTGCGGAGAAGGGCTCAGTAGCCAAGATCACCGGGAAAGAGGGTGAACGATTCAAGGGAACTGCACGTGTTTTCAATGGTGAGTTTGAATTGGTTGATGGAATCACGTCTGGGAAAATCAAGGAAGGGGATGTGGTGGTGATTCGTTACGTGGGACCGAAAGGGGCACCGGGTATGCCTGAAATGTTGAAGCCAACCAGTTTGATCATGGGGTCCGGACTTGGGAAATCGGTGGCTCTCATTACCGATGGAAGATTTTCGGGAGGCTCTCACGGTTTTGTAATCGGGCACATCACCCCGGAAGCGTTTGACGGAGGCTTGCTTGCCCTCGTGGAAGATGGCGATTGGATTGAGATCGATGTGAAGAAGAGACAACTCAATCTGCTCACCGACGAAAAAACATTGGCGATCAGAAGATCGCATTACAAAGCTCCGTCGCTGCGCGTGACCAGTGGCGTACTCTACAAATATGCTAAACAAGTAAAAACAGCTGCCGATGGATGCGTTACTGACGAAGCGTAAGCCGATCCTGGCTCCGGAAAGGTACATAGGCCCGAAACAAAAAATTTCGGGATCGCAAGCATTGCTGAGGAGCCTGGTGGCAGAAGATGTTAACATTTTGTTTGGCTATCCGGGCGGTGCGATCATGCCGGTGTACGATGCGTTGTATGATTTTGCAGACCAGCTCACACATATTTTAGTTCGTCACGAACAAGGAGCTGTGCATGCGGCTCAGGGCTATGCACGTGTTTCGGGGAGAGTTGGAGTGGCGCTTGCCACTTCAGGACCGGGCGCTACCAATTTGGTGACTGGCCTTGCCGACGCGTTGATCGACTCTACGCCCATCGTTTGCATTACGGGTCAGGTGTTTGCCCACTTGCTTGGTACGGATGCTTTTCAAGAGATTGATGTAGTGAATACTACCATCCCGGTTACGAAATGGAACATCCAGGTGACCGAAGCCAAAGACATCGCCCCGGCGGTGGCCAAAGCTTTTTACATCGCAAAAAGTGGAAGACCGGGACCTGTATTGATCGACATTACCAAGAATGCGCAGAACGAATTGATTGATGAATCGGAATATGAACGATGCACCCACATACGCACCTACAAACCCAAACCGGTCTTGCAGTTGGCGCAAGTGAATGCCGCCGCCATATTAATTAACAATGCAAAGCGTCCGTATCTTCTGGCCGGGCAGGGGGTATTATTATCCGGCGCTACCGGCGAGTTACTTGCCTTCTCGGAAAAAACCGGTATACCCGTTGCCTGTACACTGCTGGGCCTTGGAAGCTTTCCCACCGATCATCCGAATTATGTGGGTTTCCTCGGCATGCATGGCAACTACGGCCCGAATTTAAATACCAATGAGTGTGACGTACTGATTGCGGTGGGTATGCGCTTTGACGACCGGGTCACCGGTAATGTGAACAAATATGCCCGACAGGCAAAGATCATTCACATGGAGATTGACAACGCCGAGATCAACAAGATCATCAAAACGGATGTGGCTGTTCATGCGGATGCACGTGAAGCATTGGCAAAATTGACGGAAAAGTGTACACCAAAACGGTATGATGAGTGGCTACAAAGTTTTCACAGATTTGACGAGATTGAATTTGAGAAAGTAATAGAACACGAGTTCAATCCTACCGGTGAATTGATGATGGCGGAAGTCATTAATCACCTTTCCCTGTTCACAAACGGAGAGTCAATTGTTGTTACCGACGTTGGCCAGCACCAAATGGTAACATCGCGCTATTATAAATTCAAAAACCCGCGCACGAATGTTACCTCGGGTGGAGCCGGGACCATGGGCTTTGCACTTCCTGCTGCAATCGGCGCCAAGCTTGCCATGCCAAACAAGCAGGTGGTGGCCGTGATCGGCGATGGTGGTTACCAAATGACCATTCAGGAGTTGGGCACGATCATGCAGTATAAGATCCCCGTTAAAATATTGGTACTCAACAACAACTTTCTGGGGATGGTGCGACAGTGGCAGCAACTGTTTCATAAAAAACGCTACTCTTTTACAGAAATGCAGAATCCGGACTTTGTAAAAATTGCACAGGCCTACGGTATTACAGCCAGAAAAGTAGAGCGCCGCGAAGATTTGCAAAATGCCTTGCAGGAAATGTTAGCCGCAACAACCTCCTATTTTCTCGAAGTAGTAGTCGGAAAGGAAGATAATGTATTTCCCATGGTGCCAGCGGGTGCCGGGGTAGGAGAAGTTTTGTTGGAAGAATCTAAAAGATAAAAAAAAGATCAACAACACATGAAGCAAGACTTCACCATGGAACTATCGTCGGATAATAATTTTTCTGTCCTCAACAGGATCATTAACATTCTTAACCGCCGGAGGGTCCGGATTAAAAAACTAATGGCCCATGAAAACGAAGACGACTTCCGCAGGGGAGGGGTCATCATGCTCCTGTACACCACACACGACATGGCGGAGAAAGTGAAAGTACAACTGGAAAAATTAATTGAGGTTGATAAAGTGAGCTACCGGGAAGGTAACACCTATCAGGAACTCAGCGAACAAACAGTTGACCTAAATCAGACCACGTAACATAAACACCTCAACACATTAACACCTTAACACATAAACTATGGCCAAGATTAATTTCGGAGGAACAATCGAAGAAGTAGTAACACGCGAAGAATTTCCCATGGAAAAAGCGCGTGAGGTTTTGAAGAAAGAAACCATCGCGATCATAGGGTATGGCGTGCAAGGTCCGGCACAGGCATTGAACCTGCGCGATAATGGATTTAATGTAATTGTCGGACAACGCAAAGGATCAGCAACCTGGAAAAAAGCAGTTGAACATGGCTGGGTGCCAGGTGAGACATTATTTGAAATTGAAGAGGCTGTCCGGCAGGGCACCATTATTGAGTTCCTGCTTTCTGATGCGGGACAGATTGCCTTGTGGCCAACGATCAAACCGCATCTGACAAAGGGGAAGACCTTGTATTTTTCACATGGCTTCGGTATCACCTTTAAAGAACAAACGGGCATCGTCCCACCGGCTGACATTGATGTAGTGTTGGCGGCTCCGAAGGGATCGGGCACATCGGTACGGAGGTTGTTCTTGCAAGGCAAAGGGATCAATTCGAGCTATGCTGTATTCCAGGATGCTACCGGAAATGCCAGGTCAAAAGCAATCGCGCTGGGAATTGGCGTTGGGTCCGGCTATTTGTTCGCGACGGATTTCAAGAAAGAAGTTTACTCTGATTTGACGGGCGAGCGTGGTACCTTGATGGGAGCCATTGCTGGAATTTTTGAAGCACAGTATGAAGTTCTTCGATCCAAAGGCCACTCACCCTCAGAAGCATTTAATGAAACGGTGGAAGAACTTACCCAAAGTCTCATGCCATTAGTAGCCGAAAATGGTATGGACTGGATGTACGCCAATTGTTCCACCACGGCTCAGCGCGGCGCTTTGGATTGGAAGAAAAGATTTAAAGCGGCCACGCTGCCCGTATTCAAAGAACTGTATGACAGTGTTGCCAGTGGAGCCGAAGCGAAGCGAACCATCGAAACCTGTAGCAAACCCGATTACCGCGAAAAGCTGGCGGAAGAACTGAAAGAAGTTCGTGATAGCGAACTGTGGCAGGCGGGCGCGGCGGTGCGAGCGCTGAGACCGGAGAAAGCAACTGTTGAAGCTAGTATGATAAATTGACGATAGCACGATTCGTTTGATCATTTTAAATAGGATGGTGAGCAAGTCGGCGTGGATTCATAAAAATGCAACCAGCTACAAAAATTCATTCCCTTGATATCAACGCAGCCTATGAAGTGCTGAAGTCCGTTGTGTTGAAAACTCCTTTGCAGTTTCACCGCAAGCTTTCGGAGAAGTTTGGTTGTGAACTTTATTTGAAACGCGAAGACCTGCAGGTGGTACGTTCATATAAAATCCGGGGAGCTTTTAACTTAATGCGGAGCCTGGACGCTGTGCAACGCAAGCGGGGAGTCGTTTGTGCCAGTGCGGGAAACCATGCGCAAGGCGTTGCCTTTTCTTGCAAACTGCTGGACATTCAAGGAGTCATCTACATGCCGGCCATCACACCCAAGCAGAAGATCAATCAGGTAAAAATGTTTGGCGGTACCCACATCGAGATTGTTTTGATTGGTGATACGTTTGATGAATGCCAGACCCACGCCGTGGAATTCTCAGAGCGAAGCGACCGTGTTTTCATTCCGCCGTTTGATCATCCCAAGATAATGGAAGGTCAGGGTACGGTGGCTAAGGAAATTTTGGAAGATCAATCCCAGCTTGATTTTCTTTTTGTTCCTATTGGAGGCGGGGGCTTGTGTGCTGGAGTTGGCAGTTATTTTCAAACCTATTCACCCAAGACAAAAATTATTGGCGCCGAACCGCAGGGCGCTCCGTCCATGAAGGAAGCATTGAAAGCAGGCATGCCGGTTGTGCTTGACTCCATTCAGCGATTTGTGGATGGCGCTTCCGTAAAGAAGGTAGGTGATCAAACGTTCCCGATTTGCAAAGATGTGTTAGCCGATGTGCTGCTGGTGCCCGAAGGAAAAGTAAGCTCCACCATTCTGCAATTATATAATGAGGATGCGATCGTAGCCGAACCTGCCGGCGCCCTGTCGATTGCTGCATTGGATCAGTATGCGGAACAACTGAAGGGTAAACGCGTGGTGTGCATTCTGAGCGGAGGCAATAACGACATCGACCGTATGCAGGAAATTAAAGAACGCTCACTTCTGTACGAGGGATTGAAACATTATTTCATTGTCCGCTTTGCGCAACGGCCCGGTGCATTGAAAGAATTTGTGAATGGTATACTCGGGCCTAATGATGACATTGTGCGGTTCGAGTTCATTCAAAAACATAACAAGGAAACCGGGCCTGCCTTGATAGGTATTGAAGTCAAAACAAAGGAAGATTTTTCTTCATTGGTTGAACGCATGGACCGTCACAAACTCAACTATACGCTGGTGAACCAGCATGAGAACTTGTTTGAGTACTTGGTCTAGTACCCCACAACTATTTACTTCATAAGAAAGAGGGAGCATTCCAGCAATGAGTTTCGACACCTATGAATAGAATCAATTCATTGGAACGGTACCAGTAAATCGTTTGCGGTCAATTAATAATTCTTAATGACACTTTTTTGAACTTACCATCGTAACTTCGCAAATTGAAATGCACCTGTGGGGAATATTATAAATTTGAAGCTGAATTACATTTACGATGGCACAAGGTCTTTTGATTGACATGGATGGAGTGGTGTATGGGGGGGATATCATGATCCCCGGAGCGGATGCTTTCATTAAGAATCTTTTGGATCGGGATATTCCATTCAGCTTCATGACCAACAACAGCCAGCGTACGCGTCTCGAGGCAGTGCGCAAGCTTCACCGGCTCGGTATTGATGTATCTGAGAGTCATATTTATACCAGCGCCATGGCTACGGGAAAGTTTTTATCTACGCAAATACCAAAAGGCACTGCGTATGTATTGGGAGAAGGAGGATTATTGACAAGTCTTCATGAAAATGGTATTACGCTGATTGATAATGATCCTGATTTTGTTGTCCTCGGGGAGGGAAGAAACTTTACCCTTGAAATGGTACAGCGCGCAGTAGATATGATATTGGAAGGAGCAAAATTCATCACCACGAACCGTGATCCTTCCCCTAAGAAAAAAGGCTGGAACAATCTCGGTATTGCGGCCACAACAGCCATGATCGAAGAAGCCACCGGCATCAAGGCGTTTGTGATCGGGAAGCCAAGCCCGGTCATGATGCGGTACGCAAGAAAAGCGCTGGGACTGGAAGCAGCTGAAACAAGTATTATAGGCGATACCATGGACACGGACATCCGGGGCGGGGTGCAGATGGGTTACAAAACAATTCTTGTGTTGAGCGGGATTACGCAAAGAGAACAACTCAGCCGCTATGCCTTCAAGCCGGACATGGTGGTGGAATCCGTGAATGAAATCAAATTCCCGCTACCGTGGTGGTAGGGAATGTTTTGAATGTGTGAATGTGTTAAAGTGTTTAGGTGTTTAGGTGTTAACGTAAATACATGGTCGAGTTAATATTAGCACTTAAACACGTAAACACTCTAACACGTAAACACCTAAACACTTTAACACATTTTCTTGTTAATTATGCATAAAATTATTTTGATAACTATTCAATTAAACCAACAATCATGAAACGTACAGCATCCGCACATTGGGAAGGTGACTTAAAAACCGGTAAAGGCAACCTCTCCACACAAAGCACCATCTTAAACAAAACCCAGTATTCCTACAACATTCGTTTCGCGGATGGCGTCGGCACAAACCCTGAAGAATTACTGGCCGCAGCGCATGCAGGCTGCTTTACCATGCAGGTCAGCGCGTTGCTCGGCCAGGCGGGATTTAACCCCACTTCCCTGGACACTATTGCTTCTGTAAATCTGGAGGGCGGTGCCATCACCGGTGTTCACTTGTCCATCAAAGGCAAAGTGCCCAACATTTCAGAGCAGCAATTTGCGGAGGTAACAAAAAACGCAGAGAAGAATTGTATAGTATCAAAGGCACTAAGCATACCCATCTCATCTGATACGAGCCTTGTTAAATAAAGTAGGCCCGGAGCCGAAGTCAGCTGAGCCTGTCGAAGCTAACGCTTGTAAGTGATTTTAAATTTTTTCACAAGATTACTGAACATGTAGCATAAAAATTATCATATTCGTAACAACAAGAAATGCCCTGTCAAGACTCGAGTTTTGACAGGGCAATTTCGTTTTAAGGTGCACAGGACAAACTAACGATTGTTGTGAACGACGTAAAGCCAAAAACAATTTTTGAAAAAATCTGGGATAATCACGTAGTGAAGCGCGCGGATGGATACCCGGATGCATTGTTCATCGACCGACATTTTATTCATGAGGTCACAAGCCCCCAGGCATTTGATGGTTTGAAGAAACGTGGCATCAACGTTTTTAATACACTGCGTACAACCGCCACCGCGGACCACAACGTTCCTACAAAGGATCAACACCTTCCGATCAAAGAAGCGCTCTCTCGTCACCAGGTTGAAACGCTGCGTAAAAACTGTAAAGATTTCGGAATCGAACTGTACGACCTGGGTCATCCCTTTCAGGGAATTGTGCACATCATCGGTCCGGAGCTTGGATTAACCTTGCCGGGCATGACCATCGTATGCGGTGATAGTCACACCTCCACACACGGAGCATTTGGAAACATTGCTTTTGGCATTGGTACCAGCGAGGTGGAGCAAGTGCTGGCCACTCAATGTATTCTTCAATACAAGCCCAGGACCATGAAGATCGAGATCAATGGAAAACTCGGCAAAGGCGTGGTGAGCAAAGACATCATTCTATACATTATTTCACAACTGACGTCCAGCGGCGCGACGGGCTATTTCGTGGAGTACGCAGGAGACACCATCCGCAATCTTTCCATGGAGGCACGTATGACCATTTGCAACATGAGTATTGAAATGGGTGCGCGCGGAGGATTGATCGCGCCGGATGAAACAACATTTAATTACATCAAAGGAAGAAAGTTTTCCCCGCAAGGCGAATCTTTTAATCGCAAGGTTGAGGAATGGAAAAAATTAGGAACTGATAACGGCGCTGTGTACGATGCGGTTTTGAAATTTGATGCCGCTGACATTGCACCCATGATCACTTACGGTACAAACCCCGGCATGGGTATGCGAATCACGGATCGGATACCAACCGTGGAAGAATTAAAAGAGATCAGTGAGCAAACGTCTTTTAAAAAATCACTTGACTACATGGGTCTGGAACCGGGCTCGCAATTGATTGGCAAAGCCGTTGATTATGTTTTTATCGGAAGCTGTACCAATGCAAGAATTGAAGATCTCCGGCTGGTAGCCTCGATGGTAAAAGGAAAAAAGAAAGCGGCGAACGTGGAGGTATGGGTAATTCCCGGGTCAAAACAAGTGGAGGAGCAGGCGAGGCGGGAAGGTCTCGACAAAGTATTTGAAGCGGCCGGTTTTGAATTGAGAAGTCCGGGTTGCTCGGCTTGCTTGGGTATGAATGAGGATAAAGTTCCCGCTGGAAAATACTGCATCGCTACGTCCAATAGGAATTTTGAAGGGCGGCAGGGACCTAAGTCAAGAACCTTTTTGGCTAGCCCACTGAGTGCAGCGGCGGCGGCGATAACAGGTAAGGTTACGGATGTAAGAGAGTTTGTATGAGTGTGAAAGAAAAATTTGGGCTGTTGCGATCGACCGCTGTTCCGCTGCCAGGCGAGAACATCGATACCGATCAAATTATCCCGGCGCGATTTCTAAAATCCACCACCCGTGAGGGTTTTGGTGATAATCTTTTCAGAGACTGGCGATATGATAATGAAGGGAAACCGGTGAAAGATTTTGTTTTGAATTCATCCACCTACTCAGGAAAAATTCTGGTGGCAGGTAAAAACTTTGGTTGCGGCAGCAGCCGTGAGCATGCGGCCTGGGCTATTTATGATTATGGATTTCGTGTGGTGATCTCCAGCTTCTTTGCTGACATTTTTAAAAATAACGCCCTGAACAACGGGTTACTGCCCATCGTGGTGTCTGACGCATATTTGAAAAAACTGTTCAGAACGGTTCAAAATACTCCGTCGATGGAGATCAGGGTTGACTTGGAAAAACAAAAGGTGGTAGTGAATGAACTGGAGGAGCTTTTTGACATCAATCACTATAAGAAAACCTGTATGATCAACGGGTACGATGATATTGACTACTTACTGAGTCTGAATAAGGAGATACGTGCGTTCGATCTGACACATTAACTGATGAAGAAAAAAATAATAATTCTTCCGGGCGACGGTATCGGCAAAGAAGTAACGGCTGAGGGAAAAAGGGTTTTGGAAAAAATTGCCGAAATCTTTGACCATACATTTGAATTTGAGGAGGCAGTCATTGGTCATGATGCTATTGAGTCAACCGGACAATCATTGCCCGATGAGACACTATCCAAACTCAGGAACTGCGATGCAATTTTATTCGGTGCCGTGGGGCATCCGAAGTACGACAATGATCCTACCCTGAAAGTTCGACCCGAACAAGGGCTGCTTAAAATGCGCAAGGAACTTGGCTTGTATGCCAATCTTCGCCCCATCCGTTTGTTTGACGAGCTCCTTGAGTCTTCCAGCATTAAAGCGGAGATTTTAAGGGGCGCTGATATTCTTTTCTTCCGGGAGCTTACGGGAGATGTGTATTTCGGCGAGAAAGGAAGAAAGGACGATGGCCGCACTGCGTATGATGTGATGATCTATCACCGGTATGAAATTGAGCGGATCGCTCACAAAGCATTTCAGGCAGCGTGTACCCGTAAAAGGAAAGTTACATCAGTAGACAAGGCCAACGTGCTGGAAAGTTCACGACTGTGGAGAGAAACCGTACAAGAGATCAGTAAGCAATATGCAGATGTGACGCTCGAACATTTGTTTGTGGACTCGGCGGCCATGAAGTTGATTCAAAACCCCCGCAGTTTTGATGTGATCCTCACGGGAAATCTTTTTGGTGACATTCTTACAGACGAAGCATCGCAGATAGCCGGCTCTATGGGAATGCTGGCTTCCGCGTCGGTGGGCGATACGGTGGGTTTGTATGAACCCATCCATGGCAGCGCACATGATATCACCGGAAAAGGGATTGCGAATCCGCTGGCTTCCATCTTATCCGTTGCCCTGCTGTTGGATATTTCTTTTGGACTAAAAGAGGAAGCTGACACGGTCATAAAGGCCGTGGAGCAAACGTTAAAAGCCGGATTTCGCACCGTTGACATTGCGAATCCGAAAACAGTGAAAGAAAAAATAGTAAACACGCAGACGATGGGCAATTGTGTTTTAAAACAATTGTCCATGATTAATGAGCCGATTAGCCAATAACAACCGATAACCAACCGATGAGCCACAAAATTCAAATCTTCGACACCACACTTCGCGACGGCGAGCAAGTACCAGGTTGCCAGCTCGCTACTGAAGAGAAAGTGATTATTGCCCGTGAGCTTGAAGCGCTGGGTGTGGACGTGATTGAAGCGGGCTTCCCGATCTCCAGCCCCGGCGATTTTCTTTCGGTGGTGGAAATTTCAAAAGCAGTGAAAGAGACGATTGTATGCGGACTTACACGTGCCCGGAAAGAAGACATTGATGTGGCCGCAGAGGCCTTGCATCATGCAAAATATGGAAGGATACATACCGGGATTGGCTCATCGGATATCCACATAAAGCATAAGTTCAAGTCCAATCGTGAAGACGTTTTGGAGCAGGCCATTTGGGCAGTGCAGTATGCGAAGGGTAAAGGGTATGAAGTTGAGTTTTATGCAGAGGATGCCGGACGCGCTGATTTGGCGTTCCTGGCCCGAATGATAGAAGCAGTGATTGCAGCAGGTGCTGACGTAGTGAACATACCGGACACGACAGGATATTGTCTGCCCCATTTGTATGGGAAGCGGATCCAATACCTGGTTGAAAACGTAAAAAATATTGAGAAGGCCATCATCTCCGTTCATTGCCACAATGATTTGGGACTGGCGACGGCCAATACGTTATCAGGCTTGATCAACGGGGCACGTCAGGCGGAAGTGACGCTCAATGGAATTGGGGAGCGGGCCGGCAATACCGCCCTGGAGGAAGTAGCGATGGCCATTCAAACCCATAAAGACCTGGATTTGTATACGAATATTAAGTCGGAACGAATTTATGAAATCAGTCAATTGGTAGCTGGGTTGATGAGGATGCCGGTACAAGCGAATAAAGCGATCGTGGGAAAAAATGCATTCGCCCATTCTTCCGGTATACATCAAGATGGATTTTTGAAGCATGCTGAAAATTATGAGATCATCAATCCGGCGGATGTTGGAGTGCCGTCCTCTTCGATCGTTCTTACGGCACGCAGTGGTCGCGCTGCACTCAAGCACCGGGCGGAATTGCTAGGACATCACGTTGAAGGTGAGGAGCTGAACATGTTGTATGAGAATTTTCTGATGGTAGCGGATGAAAAGAAGATGGTCAACGATGCTGATTTGATTGCCTTGATGGCGAGTCTTCCTGTTTTGATAAACAAGTAGGAATCTATTTCCAAGCCTGCAGATATTTTAATATTTATTTAAAATCAGCATCCAATAACGAAAATTATTTTCGTACTCGGTTCATTCGAGCTAACTTGCAGCCCGATTTTTTACAAATTCATGGCACTGTTAGAAAAGCACCTTTATATCAAACGATCTTCATTAGCAGGGGCAGGCAAAGGGTTGTTCACCAAAGTATTCATTCCGAAAGGAACACGAATTGTAGAGTATAAGGGCGAGGTACTCACCTGGAAAGAGGTTGAGAAGTTGCCAGACGACCGCAACGGTTATGTGTTTTATTTCACCGGCAAGCACGTGATCGATGCCTGGAAGCACAAAGGCTTTGCCCACTTCGCGAACGACGCCCGGGGAATCGTCCGGGTAGTTGGCATAAAAAACAATACGGAATACGTGACCGAAGGAAAGCGTTGTTATATTGAAGCCGCACAGGACCTTCCCGCCCGGTCAGAAATTTTTGTGGGTTATGGGAGTGAGTATTGGCAGATCATCCGCTACAACATCCGGTTTGAACAGCGTGAAAAAGAAAACACACGTAAAAGGGAATCCGTTGATGAACGGCCACTTCACAACGTTGCAAAGCGAAAAAGGGAAAGAAATCTTGCTTAAACGCCCTGGCCGGACTTATTTCTTCGCAGCGATTGATTTAGCTTTCTCCAGAGTCTCGTTGGTCAGATCGCGTACTTTCTTAATGCGCTCCATCTCGGTTTCTAAATATTCGCGTGCTTTCTCCTGATCCGCCGAGTCGGGTAGCGGATTGAAATAATGCATCCAGTCCATCATCGCCTTGCTGGCGGAATCAAGATTGGAGATCATATCTTCAAGTTGTTTTTTCCGCTTTGCCACCATGCCGGGTGTTTTGGCAATTTCTTCCAGCAATTCTTTCTTTAGGTTATAGAGGTCTTCCATTTTTGGCATCACTTCATCATGGATGTCTTGCACCTGGTCGTACAACGCCCGGTTGGCATTTTGGTTGACACTGTCATGGTCACTGTGATCGTGGTGCCCCGACGTGTCACCGGTTTTGCCGCAGGAGACAAACATCAGAACAGAGGAGACAAATAAGAGAGGTTTCATAGTGGCACTAGTTTGGATAAAGTTACTTTTTTCTGAGTTAATTCTCTGTGTCCCCATTCCGGGTCTGAATTACCGTGAATTTACAATGGAGGTCAATTGGATGTATTTTCTTATAAAGTTACCGAAGCGCTATCAGGTGGAGATCATCCGATTTTGACCATTGGCATGATAACCTTTAACCTCTATCAGTCGGGCTAAACGCCCAAGTATGAAAAACACAAGGGTTCAACTGAGTAAATTTGGATGGCTTACCAAACTACTTGCTTCATGATTTTATAACTTACACATAGGATCAATTTTCCCCGGCGTATTTATTAATCGACTTTATTTTACCCCAATTTTAGATCGTACCTTAAATGAAAAAATTGATGAAACCATTTTGGCTTATAATAATTTGGTTGTTTACAGTCTCAACTGCAAACTGCCAGACCCTCCACGAGTTGCTGAAACAGGCGGAATCCAACTATCCGCTGTTAAAAGCCAAAGCCTTTGAGGTGCTGGCCGGGCAAAGCAATGTATCATTTGCAAAAAATACTGCAATGCCTTCACTGGATGCGGCCTATCAGGTTAACTATGCCACCTACAATAACATCACGGGCATGGCCTCACCTCAATTCTTTGTGCCGATCAGTGGACCACCATCACCCGATAACGTATACGGAGGAACATTTGGGAGTGTAGCAAGCTTATTGCTGCACTGGGAGCCTTTTACATTCGGTCAACGAAGCGCCCGTATCGATATAGCCAACGCCAATCTGCATTACAACGAGGCCGATGCAAAGCAGGAGATTTTCAAACACCAGATTGATGTAATCCGCACCTACCTTGATATAGTCATATCACATGAATTATTGAAGGTCTATACAAAGAACCTTGAACGTTCCAAGGAAAATGTCAGGGTAGTTCGAACACTGACAATAAGTGGTTTGCGACCCGGGGTTGACACGGCGTTATTCAGTGCTGAAGTATCCCGGGCAAAAATCGAGCTGTTGAACCATCGGAAGTTTCTGGAAACCCAGAAAACCAGGCTGTCCGAATTACTTGCCAATGAAACCATGACCTACATTTCTGACAGCAGTTATTTTCATACACTTCCATTATTTCCTTCCGATACGGCAACGTCGATCCATCCGTTGATAAATCTTTCGAAAAGTAAACTTGAGATCAACCAGTATCAACGAAAATTTGTACAACGATCTTTGTATCCTACATTGGCAGCATGGGGTACCACCTATGCACGAGGTTCAGGAATCCAGTACGATGGCTCTATAAATTCAAAAGAAGGATTGTCATTCAGCCGTTTCAATTACGGTGTTGGACTTCAACTGAGCGTTCCGTTGTTACACTTTGTGGATGTTCGCCATCAGCTTCATCAGCAAAATGCGCTTATAAGTGCACAGCAGGAGAGATTGAATCAGGTAAAACTTGAATTGAGCAGGCAGCAGGCGGTAGCCCATCTCATGTTAAGAAATTCACTTGAAATAGCTAAAGAAAGCCCCGTATTTTACCAATCAGCTGAATTTGCTTTCCGCGCTTTATTAACGCGGTATAATTCAGGCCTTGCGAATTATGCTGATCTGATCCAGGCGCAATATAGCCTGGTAAAAGCTGAAACTGATTTAAAGAAATCGTATCTCGAATGTTGGAAGGCGCTGCTGTATGAGGCTGCAGTTCAAGGCGACCTCACCGTGTTTCTAAACCAGGTTAAGTAATTAGTATGAATCTTATACAAGGTGCTTTACGGAAACCCATAACCGTGGTTGTGGTGATTATAGCGATCCTGTTCTTTTCTACCTTGGCGATTCGCAATTCGAAGATTGACATTTTCCCACAATTGGGATTACCGACAATTTATGTGGCCCAAACGTTTGGAGGCCTTTCTCCTCAGCAAATGGAAGGGTTCGTCACGTCTTATTATGAATACCACTTCCTGTACATAACCGGCATTAAGTATGTGGAAAGTAAATCAGTGCAAGGAATTTCGCTTATCAAATTGCAATTCCATGAAGGCACGGATATGGCCAATGCAATGGCCGAAACAGTTTCCTATGCCAACCGTGCCCGCTCTTTTATGCCACCGGGCACAGTGCCTCCATTTGTCATGCGCTATGACGCCGGTTCGGTCCCTGTAGGTCAGTTGGTATTTAGTAGCGAAACCAAATCATTAAATGAAATACAGGATTTGGCGCTGTTTAAGGTGCGTCCGATGTTCGCTTCTTTGCCGGGTGTATCAGCACCACCACCTTTTGGCGGAAACCAAAGAACTATTCTCATAAAAGCCGATCCCGAACGGATGAGAAGCTACGGACTTACACCCGACGAGTTGGTCACCGCAATTGCGAAGAACAATACGATTTCACCGGCAGGAAATATCCGCGTCGGAGATTTTACGTTGATCACTCCTTCCAATAGTGTGGTTGACAATTATAAAGAACTTGAAACGATACCATTAAAATTGGGTACCGGCCCTTCCATTTATGTCCGTGATGTTGCGAATATCGAGAACGGAGCAGACGTGACGACAGGGTATGCATTAATAAATGGAAAACGCTCAGTCTATATTCCGGTGACCAAGCGGACGGATGCCTCCACGTGGGATGTGGTGAAGGAGATCAAGAAAGCTTTGCCAGATATGCAGGCTGCTGTACCCGACGATATAAAGATATCCTATGAATTTGATCAGTCGGGCTATGTCAGTAATTCTCTGCAAAGCCTCCTGTTTGAAGGAGGTTTAGGAGCAGTACTGACGGGTCTGATGGTTCTTTTATTCCTGGGTGACAGACGGAGTGCCTTGATTGTTGTATTGACGATACCGTTAGCTTTACTCTCCGCGGTGGTATTCCTCTATTTGGCTAATCAAACAATTAACATAATGACGTTGGGGGGATTGGCCCTAGCCGTAGGCATTTTAGTGGACGAAGCCACCGTTACAATTGAAAACATCCGTCATCACCAGGACAAAGGTAAACGCAAGGCGAGAGCAATTATGGATGCCTGCAATGAAATCGCATTGCCAAAGTTTTTGATCCTTCTAAGCGTTCTTGCTGTTTTTGTTCCTTCGTTATTCATGACCGGAGTACCGAGGGCGATGTTCGTTCCGCTGTCGCTGGCTGTTGGATTTGCAATGGTAGCATCATTTCTCTTATCACAGACTTTTGTTCCGGTGATTTCCAACTGGCTCTTAAAAAATGAATTTGAAAGTGATAATTCTGGATTTGATCGATTTAAAGAACGGTTCACAAAATTATCAAACAGGCTATCCGGCATCACAAGAATTCTTATTCCTGTTTATCTTATTGCTTCTTTATCGATGGTTCTGCTCGCATACCACTTCATAGGAACGGAGATTTTTCCGAAAGTAGACGCAGGTCAATTTCAAATGCGATTGCGAATGCCGACAGGCACACGAATTGAACGGACGGAAGATGCTACCAAAAACATGCTAAAACTTATTGATCGTTTAGCAGGAAAAGACAAGGTAGCCATTACATCTTCCTTTGCAGGGTTACAGCCGCAAACCTATGCCATTAATTCCATATTCTTATGGACAAGCGGACCCCATGAAGCGTTGATTAAAGTAAACCTGAAAAAAAACACGGGCATCGGCCTGGAAGATTTTAAAGAGCAGTTGCGCGACAGTATTAGGAAACAAAACCCTTCCGTTCAGATTTCATTTGAGCCCGCCGATTTAGTGGATCAGATAATGAGCTTGGGAACAAATACACCGATAGAGATCGTGGTACAAGGTAGAAATTTGATTCAAGGACGGGAGTACGCCGAGAAAGTGAAGAAGCAATTGGAAAAGATTCCCTACATGCGGGATGTTCAGTATGGCCTGCCGCTGGACTATCCGAGTTTGCAGATCGATTATGACCGGGTCCGCACTGGTCAAATGGGATTGACGGTGGATCAGGCAGCTAAATCGGTGCTGGCAGGAACTTCTTCAAGCCGGTTAACACAACCTGTGTACTGGCTGGATAAAACTTCCGGTAACGCCTACCAGGTCCAGGTGGAATATCCCCAATTTAGAATGAATAGTCCCGAGCAGGTAGAACAAATACCCGTTGACAGCAAGGGAGATCAGAATATTTATCTTCGGGACATTGCTGATTGGAAAAAGACAAATACGGTCGGGGAATATGACCGGATAAACCAACAACGTTACATTACGGTTTCGGCAAATATTCATAAGCAAGACCTTGGTACTGCTGTGAAAGAGGTAAAAAGCCTATTGCGTAATATCGGTGAAATGCCACCGGGCATGAAAATTTATATGCGGGGTCAAGCCGAGCTATTAGACCAAACGCTAAATGAATTGTCAACCGGATTGCTGCTCGCGATTGTTATAATTTTTCTATTGCTGGCCGCCAACTTTCAGTCGTTCAATTTATCCCTGGCAATTCTATCAACCATACCTGCCGTAATAGCCGGATCGTTCCTCCTGCTATTGTTAACTGGAAAGACGCTGAATATTCAGTCGTTCATGGGAAGTATCATGGCGATCGGTGTGGCGGTAGCGAACTCGATTCTATTAGTTACCAACGCAGAATTTTTACGAAAGCAAAATACATCGAATTTGAATGTGGGATTGGAAGCATCGAAGAACCGGATACGCCCAATTTTGATGACCAGTCTGGCCATGATAGCGGGCATGGTCCCGATGGCCATTGGATTTGGAGAAGGGGCTGAACAAATAGCTCCATTAGGAATCTCCGTAATTGGTGGACTGATCTTCTCAACGATTACGACCTTGCTTGTCTTACCCATCATGTACAACAGCATCATTGGCAACAAACAATTTGTAAGCGCCTCCCTTGATCCAGACGATAAGGCCAGCATAAATTTCGATCACTAGGCAAAATTAAATGAAGATATGAAGACAGGATGTTTAACAGTTGTAATCATTTCCGGTGGCTTGCTGATAGGATGTATCCGTCAACAGGATAAGAACCAGGCAAAGAACCAAGCCCGGATTGATACACTGAGCGTGTTTTCCATGAAAAAAAACAGAGTGGAAAAGCAAACTTCACTGCCTGGTGAACTTCTGCCATTTGAACGTGTGGAAATTCATCCGAAAATAACCGGCTACATCAAGCAGCTAAGGGTTGATATAGGTGCCGGGGTTAAAAAAGGTCAGGTATTGGCATTACTTGATGCCCCGGAAATCGAATCCAGATATGGAGAAGCGACGGGAAAACTTCTTTCCTCAAAAGCAAAATACCAATCCAGTCTCGATACATACACGCGGATGCTGGATGCCTCTAAAACACAAGGAGTCATCTCACCCAATGAACTGAAAAAAGCGGAAAATCAAATGTTGGCTGACAGCGCTGATTATCAGGCGGCTAAATTTGCTTCTTCTTCGTACAGGCAGGTCGGCAATTATTTAGCCATTACGGCTCCCTTTGATGGCATCGTCACTCAACGAAATGTAAACGAGGGAGCGTATGTCGGAATTCCGAATGAAAAGCCAATTGTAGTGATAGAAGATAATTCCAGATTGAGACTACGGATCGCTGTTCCGGAAATATTAACCGGTGTATTGCTTAAAGACAACAAAGTTAAATTCTCCACCAAAGCCAATCCCCAACAGCTTTCGGAAGCAGTGTTCGTGCGGAAAGCAGGAAGCATTGATGCTGCTACGCGAACGGAAATTTGGGAATTCGAAGTCCCGAATAAACTTCATACCCATAAACCCGGAGCTTTTGCAAGCGTGATCCTTACCTTTTACAGGGATCAGGACTCCTTCCTTGTTCCGTTCTCTGCGGTGGTGACCACACTGGAAAAAAAATTTGTAATCAGAGTGACAAACGACTCCACCCGGTGGGTAGACGTTACGCAAGGACTAACCCTTTCTGATAAGATAGAGATTTTTGGAAGCTTTCGTGAGGGCGATACGATCGTGATTAAAGGAAGTGAAGAATTAAAGGCGAATGAAAAAGTAGCGGTCAGGTTTAATAAATGAATCCACTCCGGAATAAGTCTTGGAAGAAGACCTGAGAACAATCTTGATATTGGAGGTTTCTTTGGAAAATGCCGGACCTTACGGAACAAAATTGATGATCCAGAGGTACCCATGCCCAACCCAGGCCGACTAACAGTAGTTAGCAGCTTCAGAATTCTGGAATTTCTTTATTCGTGCGGTTGCGTAAACAAGAATTTTCCTCGTTCTTCGCTCCACGAAAAAACAATGACCAGCACACGCGCTTATTTTTACTTCTATTTTTATCGATCCCACGGGACTG
>JANYKP010000385.1 GCA_025358195.1 Cyclobacteriaceae bacterium | reverse complement strand
AAGAGCCAATCATCATCCTATTTAGGATGAAAAGTAAAAACCGTAAAAGTCCTTTGTCATAATTTTTAAGATGATAAACAGGAAATCCGGCAAATCGGAAAATGAAAAAATTTAAAACTGATTTTTAGAGATGCCCTTAATTAATATTCAGGAGGGGTTGGAATGGAGCGCAGAGTTGACCAACTTTAAAAGTTCTCTTAATCCGACGGAATCGCACAAGAATTTGAGTCTGATATTAAATAATTTACAACTGAGTAGCCTGCCGATTCAATTCGTATCTCGTGAAGCCGCATTATCCCCCTCTCACCCATTTTTTTTCAATTAAACCATTTTAAATTGCCATCGTCTAAGGACTTTTAATTGCAGGGAAAGGGAGATATGCGTATAAAAATCATTGCTCAGTCCCTGCTGGTGTCAGGAATGGTGTGGTACGAGGCGGTTGGACAAATAACTGAACGAATATTGGAGAAACCCCCGGATAGCACCGAGGTAACCAAAAATGACAAGGACTTATCCAACCAGAAAGACCTGATTGATGTCATGGCTGCCCTGGTGAAAAGCCCAGGCCTTGCCAAGCATAATTCTATTTCAAAAAAGACCGGACGGATCCATTTCTCGGCGGCTCCTGGCCTTGGCTACACACTTTCAACGGGCTTTGCCGGAATCCTTGCAAGCAATTCCGCATTTTACACCACCGACTCCGAGGACGCTAAATTATCCAACATTTTTGCCGATGTCGTATACACACAAAATAAACAGCTCATCACTCACATCCAGGGCAACATCTGGACAAAAAACAATGCCTACAATATCGTAACCGATTGGCGTTATCTGAAATACCCCCAGCAAACATTTGGACTGGGGGGTCATACCAGTTTGGATAATTCATTTGACCAGGATTATAGTTACCTCCGATTGTATCAATCTGTTTTAAAAAATATGGGCAGGGATTTTTATGCCGGCGCTGGCTACAGCCTCGATTATCACTGGAATATTACAGAGACCAGCCAGGATCTTTTTGCCATTTCAGATGCGCAGCTTTATGGCTTGCCGGAAAAGACGGTATCATCGGGATTCAATATCAATTTACTGTATGACAACCGGAATAATTCCATCAACCCTGATCGTGGCACCTACATCAACTTTCTCTTCCGTCAAAACCTTACGTTCATGGGAAGCGACCAGAACTGGCAGTCATTGCGGGTAGATGTTCGGAAGTATTACCGGTTTCCTTCCAACAGTGAAAATGTGCTGGCCTTCTGGAGTTTCAACTGGATGACGCTTGGGGGAAATCCTCCGTATCTTGACATGCCAAGTACTGGATGGGACCCCTACAATAATTTAGGCAGGGGTTATATCCAGGGACGGTTCAGGGGAAAAAATATGTTTTACCTAGAAACAGAATACCGTTTTAAAGTCTCACGAAACGGACTATTCGGTGGTGTTGTGTTTGCCAATGCGCAGACTGTTTCCGAATGGCCCTCCGACAAATTTGAAGTTATTGCCCCTGCCGCCGGTCTTGGCATGCGCGTGAAGTTCAATAAACATTCCAAAACAAATATTGCAATCGACTATGGCTTTGGTAGCGATGGCTCGAGAGGGTTTTTTGTAAATCTCGGAGAAGTATTTTGACCTATCGCTTTACGCCTCCGCGTCTTCGCGGTTTAAATTTTACCGCAAGGACGCAACGATGCAAATTCCGATAGTCCGTGCACAACGCGTAAAAATATTTTGGCGGCCAACTTTTTGATCAGTCACAACTGGCCCCTCTAACCTGAAAAACGGTACCTTCGTTCAACCTTGTCTTCACCAACAAATGTATCAACAAAAAAAATCTTTATAGCTAACTAACTTTACCTGATGATAGCCGCACTCACCACGTTGCAACTGACCAATATTATTCTGGTCCTTATTTTTCTTTTTTTAGGATTTAAATACCTGGAAACTACTTGGTCCTATAAGATCAGTAAGCCTTACAAATGGGAGACGGCTGTTAAGAATGGCGAAATACCGGGCGAGCTAAAAAAGTTGGAACGGACGTACCGTGATAAAGTAAGGCTCTATTCGTTCTGGTTTCAAATCGAGCGGTTGAAAAAGGACCGTGTCCCTGGCGCCTTTGCTGAGGTGGGCGTGTACAAAGGAGAAACAGCCAAAATTATTCATGAAATGGATACTTCCCGGAGCTTACACCTGTTTGACACCTTTGAGGGCTTTGATAAGCAAGACCTCGAAACAGAGACTGTGGATGCTAAAAATTTCGTTGATTTTTCGGATACAAATGTGCAGTTGGTGACGAGGTTGATAAGTGGAAATGCCAACATCTTCTTTCACAAAGGTTATTTTCCGGATACAGCCCTTGACCTCCATGTTGAAAAATATGCATTTGTCCATCTGGACGCCGATCTTTACAAACCAACCCTGGCAGCGTTACACTACTTTTATCCGCGCCTGGCAGAAGGAGGCGTGATCATGATTCACGACTACAATCATACCTGGGATGGCGTGAGAAAGGCATTGGTCGAATTTCAATCTGCCATTCCTGAAAACATGACTGAACTACCGGATTGGCAGGGAAGCGTCCTGATTGTGAAAAATAAATTTCAACAAAATTAATGATCGAAACGGAACCTATCAGAAATCCAGGATCTAAATAAACTCCAAGCTCGACTGGAAATCTCCGCCACGCGACGACGCCGTCACCGGCTGGGGCGAGGCGCTGCGCCGGCACGGCGTTCATTCGCTGCTCGCGCTGGCGTGGATAGGCGCGATCCTGGCCAGCGG
>JANYKP010000383.1 GCA_025358195.1 Cyclobacteriaceae bacterium | reverse complement strand
CACATGCCTGCAAACAGGATGCTGGAATTGGTTGGATCCATCACCAGGTCTGAGGCACCCGTATTTTCATCGACGAATAAAACCTGCTTCCAGTTTTTTCCTCCGTCTATTGATTTGTATATGCCACGTTCTTTCTGTGGGGCGTATGCGTGACCAACGGAAGCAACGAATACGACATCAGGGTTGGTAGGGTGGATAACAATTCTTGAAATCCTCCCGGTATTGTCCAGTCCGGAGTGCAGCCATGTTTCGCCGCCATCAACAGATTTCCAGACTCCGTTTCCAATCGTAACATTGGATCGAATGAAGCTCTCACCGGTGCCTGCAAACATGATTTGAGGGTCGGAGGGAGCGGCGGCCAGCGCACCGACAGACGCCACCGGCTTATCATCGAAAACGGGTTTCCAGTTTAGTCCGCCATCGGAAGTTTTCCATAGGCCGCCCGAGGCAGCTCCGGCAAAGTACACCTGATTATCACCCGGTATTCCTATTGCGCAACTCACCCGGTTGCCCACCGGGCCGATGTGGCGGAACTTCAGTTGTTCGATGTCTTCCTTTTTCAATACTTGTGAAAGACACACGTGTACCGCTAGCATACATGGGATCAGGATCAGTTTGGTAATTTTCATGGTAAGGTTGGTTGGGCCGGATGGAGCAGCAAAATAATGTTAGTTTCCTGAAAAGAAAAGCTTTCATCCCGGCGATCTAAAGGTTTGTTATGAGTGGTAGTGGCAACAGGATGTATCCATTCTGACATGTAGTAGGTACTTCCATTTTCAAGGTGGGCGAAGGTCCACCGATCATGAATCCATTCCTTTACGTGAGCGCCTGCGTGACAGCAACGTAGCTATCGGAATAACTATTGCCATTAGCAACCAGGATGCCAGTGGAACAACAAGGAATACAAAAGCAGGCCTTGTTCCTGGCGGCCTCAATCCAACAGTGTAACCAACCAAAGAACCAAGTGCGATAACAAGCATTAAGCTGTAGAGTGTCACACGGGTAAGCACCGACCAGCGCTTGGAAACCACGTTGGCCACCAGGAGGCCCATGAATGGGGAGACCACCCAGCCTACGAAAAGTACAAGTAAGAGAACAGGAGTATGACGACCAGCATGGAGCATCAAACCAAGGGAGCCCATGGCCCCCGCCAACAGGGCCGTTAAGGCAATTGTGCGCAGGAAACTAATAATCCTGCTCATGGCTTTTTCCGTGCTCACAATGGGTGACATAGGTCAGTGATTCTATTGATTTCACATATCCCTGAGGTTGTGCCAAAAGGCGCTGCAGGCTTTTGAAATAGTTTTCATTTGCACACTCAACGTCAACATGAAATTTGAAAACCCGATGGCAGGATTTTGGCTTCTCTTTAACCTTCCCATTGATCAAAATCTCTCCGGGTTATTTCTCTGTACTCCTTCATGAGTCTTTCATGTAATCCATCCTCTTTTGTATAGCCGATAATTTTTATAACCTCTTTATTTGAACTCTTACCAGTAACAGGAGGCGTCATGCAACTTACATTCATTCCAGCTTTTTGCATTCCATGAATGCCGTTGGTAAACGAATTAGTATTTGCCTCTTGACCACAGATTTCAAACGTCTTTTTGGAGTCATCCCGAATAATCAGCCAACATTTTGAATACATAATTTATTAAGTCAAAGTTTCGAGAATTTAGTCCATCTGATTCTTTTGTTGTGGCTTTGTATCCATGCCATTTCTTATGCATTTGTTGTGGGCGGGTATGCTTCAAAGTTACTTTTTAGTAGTAAATATATTCTTTGGAAGCATTGCATGAACGCCTACATTTTCGTCGACGAGTTGTGTAATATGGAGGTCTGCGAAAACGAATTTTGAATCCCGCTGGAAATTGGTCACGAAAACCTGTTTCTTTTCTTGCTTCAATTTTAATCTTTATTCTCCATTGTATTTTTGAAACTATTTTTTCTTCAATTTGTCAAATTTTTCAGAAGGGAACTCCTTACCTTCAAAAGGAAAGAAATCCAATACATCGTATTTCCATATGTTAGTGGGGAATATAACAACAAGGTTGGCTGTCTTATTTCCAATATTTTTAAATGCGTGAGGAACACCTGCTGGAATGTTAACAACATAAGGGCCTTTTATCGTGAAGAGGGTATCTCCAAGAGCATAAACAATATCTCCCTCAAGTAAGACATGTGACTCCTCGCCTTCATGAGAATGCATTGGAGGAGCTCCACCGGGGAAAGTCTCTGTGATACCAATTGTTAGGTTGTTATAACCATTTCGTTGTCCTTCCATAACATGAACGTATTCTCCAGGTCCAGGATTAATTGTTGGCAGCTTATCCAATGTCACCGCATGCTCCGAGTAATATTTCATTTTTGGAGGTGTAAATGGGCCAGGGACAGTCCGTCTTTCAAGCACTTTCAAACTGTGATGTTGCCTATTTAGTTGAGCAATAACTGAATCCGGAGTTTGTTTTAATTCTTCTACTAATGTGTTAATAGAAAAGGTCTCTTTAGTTGAGTCTTTGGGAGACGTGTTGTCCTTTGAATCCGGTTGACTGTTTGAACATGTTGTAAGGACTAGTCCAATTACAATTAGGGTGATAAATAGTCTCAATGTTTGCATGATAGATTTGGTTTTATTAAATTTTTTAAAGGAGCAAAGAATAGAATAAAAATTTTTTTATGAGGTTAGTTTTTAATGTCAGGAGATAAAGTTGATTTACACTTTATTTATTGTCTATGGTCGCCAAATTTTGTTGGCTTGGGGGTTTCTGTCCCACGTTCACGAAAGTAATAAAGAAAATGAAACTACACTACACACTGAACCAGCCAAATGAAATAGGCACATTGTTAGCGGTTCGGCTTTTCGACCGTATCAATTCTCGTCCTCTTTGGTTCTGTTGCTCTATTGTATTCATCTAAACATTTGTCCTTGAATAGGAGTCCTTGTCAGTACGTTGCAATTATTCCATCGTCCGCTTTATCAATAGTGTACTTGCGGGCAGAGCAAAATACCATCTAAAGGTAACAACGGCCTGGTCACATCATTTGGTGAAAAAATGTACATTTAATATCTAATTCAAGAAATCGGAACTAATCGATCTCCTTTAAATGATCTCTCACCACACTTTAAATCCGGAAAACATTCCTCCTCATAAGCGCTGGGTGAAAGGCTCACACTGGATCATTACGCTGAGTTTTTTTGCCTTGGCCTTTACAGGATTTGAGATGATCATGGTTCACCCACGATTCTACTGGGGTGAAGTGGGAAACGATCTGACACCAGCCTTGTTTGAATTGCCCGTGAGCCGAAACTACCAGCATGGTGGCTGGGAAAAAAGTGTACCCTTTTCCGAAGTCGAAGGCGCTCCGATGAGCGCGAGTCGTACCTATGATATTTTCAATCAGAATGGCTGGGGAAGGAGCCTCCATTTTCTGGCAGCCTGGTTCCTCGTAATAACGGGATTGGTTTATTTCATCGCAGGGATTTTCACTGGCCATTTTTTGAGGCATCTCTGGCCACGGGCTAAGGAGTTTTCGCTACCGTTGTTCTGGCGTGATGTTATCAACCATATGCGTATGCAGATTCCTTCTGCGACCAATGGCCCGCATTACGGCCTCTTACAAAAATGTAGTTACGTAGTTGTAATATTCTTTCTGATGCCGTTGATTGTCATGACGGGTATGACGATGTCACCCGCAATTACGGCAGCTTATCCGTTCCTCTTAAAAATATTTTTTGGAGCTCAATCTGCACGCACCATTCACTTCTTTTCTTCCACTGCACTCGTACTTTTTCTTATCGTGCATTTGGTAATGGTGATCAAGTCGGGATTTAAACAACAAATACGTGCAATGACCATCGGAAAATAATATGGAAAAGAAAAAAATCATTACCAGGCGCAAGGCCATTGTCACAGGACTGGCCTCCTTAGGTGGACTGCTTCTAGCCGGATGCTCCAAGCCGTTGCCGCCAACCTATGGCAACATCCTGCGCATGGGTGACGCACTTACGTATGTGGCGCATCGCACACTGCTGCCGGGGCAGTCGCTAGTCAAAGAATATGCTCACCGCGACATATCTTCGTTTCCTGCAACGGGCACGACCAATCCCGGAGACGCTTCCAAACAATTTTCGAGCGAGGATTATGCGAACCTCCATCGAGATGCGTTTGCCAACTGGACGCTGCCGATTGAAGGGAGTGTGTCGCGGCCGGGATCATATTCGCTGGCAGACTTACAAAAGTTTCCTTCGCGCAAACAGATAACAAGGCACACGTGCGAAGAAGGATGGACAGCAATAGCCGAATGGACGGGTGTGCCATTGAGTACGGTACTTCAAAGTGTAGGCATTAAACCCCGTGCGCGCTATGTGTGTTTCTACTCTTACGATGGCTGGATTGATTGCATTGACTTGCTAGATGCATTTCATCCGCAGACAATTCTTGCGTATGGAATGAATGGTCGCAACCTGCCTGTTCCGCATGGTGCGCCTTTGCGCTTGAGGCTGGAGACGCAGATTGGTTATAAGAGTATGAAGTATCTACAGAAAATTGTAGTGACGGATGAGTTTGTTGACACGGGTGATAGTGGTTGGGCATGGTATGTGGGCATCTGAGCATGCAGAAATTTGAAGTGCAAAATTTAAATCGTTTAAGTCTATTTTTTCTTGTCTGCGGAAACGAGTCAATAAAATTATCAGCGTCACGGTCCGCGCGGAATGAAGGGCATGGACGCTAACGATCAATGTGTACGGCGTAGCAGGAATAGGAGGGCTTAGTAATGGAGCAACGTGAAATGCTAGGGCCGACCAATTGCGACCTGTCCCAATACACTGTAAATAGAGAAAACGAAAGTAATGAGGACACCGAAGCCCTCCATTGCAGAGAGCTATTGTTGAGGCAGTGGGGTTTATTTAATAGTTGTCGTGGTTAGTTTAGTCGGCATACTTTAAAACCTTTAACCCTTCATGCAATTTTAAATAAGATTTGTCGGTGGGGAAGTCCCATAGTTTAATCATACACGTAACATCACCATTAGTTAATATTTCAAATTTAACTTGATTGGCACCGATGCCCCCTTCAAATGAATTGTCCCCTTTGTAAACCATGCCCTCCATATATTGTCCGTTCATTTTTAAAAAAAGCAAATCATCTTGTCGGGTGAATTCAGCCATTCCATTTTTTAATTTGTAAAGCCCTGTAATTTTTTTGTATCCCATATCGTTCAACAGAAATGGTTTTCCCATTATGATGTCAAACTTTACTACGTTTTCATTGGAGGTATTTTTTCTAATTTCCAAAATCCGGTTAACAGACTGAGGTGAATTCGCTGCCGCATCTTTTTCTATGTGGGGGTCTCCTTTAAAATAGATTTGCGTTATCAAGTCTTGATGGTCAGTGCTTGAAATTCTCAAATGAATATGAGCGGGTCTCCATCCTTCACCGTCTTTATAGGGCACAGGGACAATTGTTTTAAAAGAATACTTGCCGTCCTTGTCGGTTCTCAAAGTACCGCGATATAAATATTCATCAGAAGCGTTGTCGTAATGCTCATGTTCGTCACATTGCCAGGATTCTATAAGTGCATTTGCCATTGGTGTTTTCCCATCTACTTGGAAAATAGTCCCGTTTAAATAAAGAACTTGACCTGTCGAACCTGGCGGTATGAGGTTACTGCGAATTGGTGAACCAGGTCGATAAAATGGCCCTAAGATGTCCGTTGTCGTTATGGTATCACCCTCAAAGCTTTTTCCATTCCAGTGTATTGTACCAAAAGTCGCGATACTGAAAGCTGTCAAAGTAGAGTCTTTAATAAAGGTTCTGCGTTTCATTAAGAATTAGTTTAATGTCGTGAATTAGGTATATGATCAAAGATACTTTTAATTTAAATGAGTCAACTGAAGTCAACTCTTATAATTTTGAGTGTGCACAGCATTGATGCGCATTAGCAAGCTGCCCCGATTTTTTTCGGGGGTTGTCGGGAGCGATCCCGGAATTGAAGGAAGCAGGACTGCAACGATCTGTTCTGACCCCGATAAAACATCGGGGCAGCAAGTTCTTCCTGTGTCAAACCTTTTTCGAGTCGTGCCTGGTGAATCATGACACCGATTTTAAAGTTTTCGTAACCCGCTTCAAGGCGGTCACGTTTTGCAGTCCCTGTATACGAGGCCCGCTTGGCCAGCCCTGAGGAACCGAAGGGTACAGTGGTCATGCCTGCATAGGATTTCGGCAGATAAATGTGAGAGGTGCACCGTGAGCTTATGGCTCACGGTCACCTACTCGATTGCCGGCTGGCCACTTCATTCACCTAGGCGTTAGTTTACCGGAAGTCAGAGTTTAATGGAAAGTTGAAGCTGTCCGCCAAGTCCAAGTTCGACGATTTTTTGAAGCGTTGAGATGCGAGCCTCTTTGATGTTGTTTTCAATTTTGGAAATGTAAGATTTTGTTGTCCCGACTTTTTCAGCAAGTTCTTCCTGTGTCAAACCTTTTTCGAGTCGTGCCTGGTGAATCATGACACCGATTTTAAAGTTTTCGTAACCCGCTTCAAGGCGGTCACGTTTTGCAGTCCCTGATTTGCCATAGTGCCTGTCCTTGAATTGATCGAGTGTCAGCAGATTATTTTTCTTCGTTTTCATATTCCTCCTTTATTTTAAGTGCCTTCTCAATTTCTTTTTTGGGGGTCTTTTTGGTTTTCTTTTGAAACCCATTTGCTAAAACCACCAATTGTCCCTGGTCAAAAAAGCAGAATATCCGGAAAATGTCGCTGCCTTGTTGTACTCGAATTTCAAAGAGTCCGTCCGTATTCTCAAGGTGTTTGAGATATGTCTCAGGAACCCGTTGTAGTTCTTCAATCAAGTCAAAAGTCCAGATAATTTTAGCTTTTACTTTGTCTCGTTGCTTAATAAAGAACTCGTCAAAGTAGTTCTTGTAAAAGATAATCGTCCGGAACTTGTGCTTTTTGTCCACGAAAAACAAAGGTATGAAAAGTTGCCCTAAAGTGCAACAGCCTATGCCTGGAGTAGAACGAGGATGGGAGGGTGGGCCGTTGCCCAAAGTCCCATCATGGTAACGACCATCACCTTGACACGGTTGATCCAACGAGGTTACGAATCCCTGCTCGATTACTACGAAAGAGTTTCTCCACAACTTAATGAACCGCTGTATACGAGGCCTCCCGATAGCTATCGGGATACAGTGGTGTGAGAGGCGCACCCCATCAGTTAATTCTGGTGGGGCCGTCTACTCGATTGTGGGCTGGGCCGTTCACTTACTCTTTCTAAATTCCTCCGACTTCTTTCTAAAATACTCAATCTCTTGTTCCGGAGTCATTCCTTTAATCGTCTTTGAAATTCGATCTCGCTCCTGTCGCATGTATTTTACTGCGTCAAATTTCTTGTCAGTCTTAATTTCAGTTTTCATATTCCATCAATTCTTTTGGTGATCTAATTTCAAGTGTGTGAAGTCCTTCTCGCAGGTTAACAGAATTATAACCTCTAATTCTTTTAAGGTTAACGATGTGCTGAAAGTTCCAACTAACCAGTACGTCAGCAGTATTTAATGTCGCTAACGCAATGTGTCGACAGTCAGCTCTGCTTGTTTCTCCAACAACTTTCTCGTCAATATACATTTCGGCTAATTCAATAGCCTCCTTGGTCAGTTTTACTAATTCTAATTGATTAGTCGGAAGAGTCCTAAAGAAGTCCTTTACTTGTCCGGGTGCATTAATTAGTTCTTCTTCAAGTAATTCGGAAATTATTAATATAATTTCTCCCCGAAACGCTTTGTCAAAAAACATCTTTGTAAAGACGTCAAATTCGTTATCGTAAATCCCTCCAACCACTGAAGTGTCAATATAAATCCTTTGAATCATCTCTCAATTTACGCTTTTTAAATTACTCCTAAATCGTCAAACGGCCTTACCAAAAGTAAGCGCACGGCAAGGAAGGTGGGTAACAGTATTTACTTGTTCTTGAAGAACAGATTGAAGCTACCCATCAACCGGGAGAAAAGTGGCATCCGCAGACCGTTACAGTTCGGGTTGCTGGGTTACAGATTTGTGCCCACGTACAGGAAAGGCGAGACAGGCTCCTACCAACTGGTGGTGAGCGAAAAAGGATGGAAGTCACTCAAACGGGACTTGAAATTCGTTACCAGGAAAACTACTCCGGGTACATTCGATGAGCGCATCGGCAAGCTGAAAGAAATCCAGCGAGGGTGGTTAAACTATTTCCGCATGGGAAATATTCAAGCTAAACTCAAGGAGATCGACGGCTGGCTACGCAACAGGCTGAGGTACTGCATCTGGGAGGACTGGAAGAAAACTGAACGGAAGAGGAAGAATCTTATTCGTCTCGGAATTCCCACGGGTCAGGCCTATGCATGGAGCAGGACAAGGATGGGAGGGTGGGCTGTTGCCCAAAGTCCCATCATGGTAACGACCATCACATTGAAACGGTTGATCCAAAGAGGTTACGAATCCCTGGTTAGTTACTACGACCAAATTTCTCCACAACTTAATGAACCGCTGTATACGAGGCCCACTTGGCCTGCCCTGAGGAACGAAGGGTACAGTGGTGTGAGAGGCGCACCGTGGGCTTATGGCTCACGGCCGCCTACTCGATTG
>JANYKP010000359.1 GCA_025358195.1 Cyclobacteriaceae bacterium | reverse complement strand
GAATCGCAATCTCCGGTTTGAGTGTGTCGCTTACCACATTCGCGCATAACAGGAGCAACTGTTCTGCAATGAAGTTATCGCTTGCCTGCATCATTACCGTGTATAAACTATCGGGGATTGAGGAGTAAAGTGTCTTTGCATCGGACGGTAACGTTGTACGGATTAGTTGTACTTCTTTCTTTAGTGTGTCCGTCAAAAGTTTCACTAAAAGTTCATCGCTATAATGAAAAGGTATATTCCATTCTGTTGGCCGGTTCGTCTTTCCCGGCCGGAATGTAAGTGCGTTGGAGTCAATCCCCCGCGTGATCATTGATCGTTCGTTTCTAATAGAATCAGAAATTGCATAACTGAATACGTCAGGCCGTGATATGAACGCTGTCTCTGTCCTTTTTACATTCACGCGGTTGCCGTATATCGGAAAAGAAGTTTTCTCTATCTGGTAAGATTCATTGTAGTCATCCCATGACCATCCCGGCCCAAAGTACTCTGTTTGAAAATTGCTCGAGGAAAAAAATAAATTCAGGGGCGTGGTTTTCAGAAAATCATACACACGATTTTCCCTGGACGTTTTTTCATAAAGAAATCCGGGGTCACCGGTTCCCCAAAAAATCAACGAGTCATTCCGTTGAACATACCGTAAGGCCGGGACAGAATCGCCCAGCAATTGAAGGGAGGCAAAAAGTGTAAAAATTTTTGTATTGGAAGCCGGAGTAAAATAGCGGTCTCCCTGATGATCGTACACCAATTTTCGTTCTGCGGGATCATAGAGAACCAAACCAATATGATCCTTGAAATCCATTTCGGCCTGGTGAACCGCAATCGTTAAATAGCGTTGCGACGAGCAAGCCCCTGCTACTATACATATAATCCAACACCAACGTGGCATTGCCATCAGGCAGTCAGATAACGTTCCTGAAGAATCTTACAGTGATGTGTTTCGTGCCCAGCGATGATAAAACCCAGTGCGACCACGGAGAGTTCGTTGCTATTGGCTGTACCTTTTCTTTTTAACATCTCTGCATTAAAACTCTCAAACAAGTCAACCGAGGAACTGCGAAGATGTTGCATTTCGTCCCCAATCTGCCGAAGGTTGCGGCCCGTCGCGTTCAATTGGGTTGCATATTCTTTTTCATCGAAGCCCGACAAGGGAGTCTTGTCGTTTCTTGCAAATCGCAGCGCCCGATACGCAAAAATCCGTTCCGCATCGATCATGTGACACAGTACTTCACGCACCGACCATTTGTCTTCGGCATAACGAAAGTCACTCTTGGCTTCCGGAATTGAATGAATCAATTCCATGGTACGATACCCGGAAATTCGCATAGCCTGCAAGACGTCTGGTTGCGCTACTAATTTTACATAACCTTTATAAAAAGGCGGTATTGTTTCAAGATTTAAGAACATGCTTATTGAAATTCAGTAAAAAGTTTGTCTGGCAGCGTCTCATCAACTTTCACATTTTTGGGTCCCCTGCCACCGGTGCGATCTCCCGATAGGAGGATGTTTCCGTACTTCTGATAGTTGTCCCACGGAAGAGTAAAGTTCGCAGTATCCTGACGGGAGTCTTTATAGTATGACCAGTAACGAACCAGCTTTTCCTTTACATCCACGTAGAGTTTGTATTTGTTTTCAGGCGTGTCGCCCACTTCCTGGAACATCAATTGAAGGACATTATAGCGATTGCCTTTTAAGGTGTCTTCACCCAGATATTTCAAGGTCACACCGGAGTCTTTGAGTTTATAAGGCATGGCCAACCAATACATGTCATTAAAATACATTGACTTGGCCTTTTTCAGCATTTTCTTCAATGAGTCTGGCTCTTTCAA
Organism: Cyclobacteriaceae bacterium; assembly: GCA_025358195.1. GTDB lineage: Bacteria > Bacteroidota > Bacteroidia > Cytophagales > Cyclobacteriaceae > ELB16-189. Next base: position 3,135 of record JANYKP010000359.1, on the reverse strand, counting down.
TTCCTGGCCTTTTACCTGGACTCGGACTTCATCGCTATTTATGCTGGCCAGATAAATGATGCTGTCTTTCAAGCTTTCAATCCGAATCCTGTTCATTTTTTTGTCCCACACCCAATTTCGCCGCCCAAAGGCATTCCACGATATGAACCGTGTATTGTCCCAGTTCTCGCGACCACCCATCGCGAGCATGATGCTGTCGGCTAACTCAATGGCAGCCGGGTCGGAATGGGCGAGATCGAATCCTTCCATTGGCGGATTTCCAATAGAGGAGCTTTTCCTGGTTTCACACGAGGAAATGATCAAGGCAAGGGCCAAAAGGAAAATAAGGCGCTTCATAATCTGGCTATTTTTAAAGTGAATTTAACAATTGCCGGGGCAATTCAAATCACTTACCTTTTTCGTCGGCCTTTAAAATCCGACCCCGCAAGAATTCTTCCACCGGCAACACCAGCAGGGCAATCAGTACCTGAATAAAAAAGTCCACAACAGGGGTACTTTTAAATGAAATATTTGCTGAAGCTATTGTTTGGATAAATTGAATAAGCATAATTACGGTAAGAGCTGATAAGAAACGGCTCAGGTAACGATATCGGGTGTTTGCACCCTTAAGGCGTAGTGACAGGACCACCAGTGCCCCGAAGAAAAGGAATTCAAGCGCATAAAATGGGGGTCTTTTCCAATACGGTGGCACCACGTTAACCTCGATAGTGTCGAGTTCAGTAATTTTATCAAACAAATCTTTCGTCTGCACCAATACTTTATATTTTCCGGGTGGAAGGAAGGGAAAGGTAATGATGTTATTCAGCGTTGACCACTCTGACCAATCGGATTGAAGACCCTTTACCCAATAGCGATATTCCACGGCATGGAGGCTTATATACTCGGGTTGAATGAATTCAAACGTCAAGGCGCTTTCCAGTTCATCTACCATCAACCCTCGTAGCGGCGAAAGTTTGAATTGTTGACTCCGCACCTCTTTCAAAAAGAGAGGATTGGCCTTGGCCATTGATTGATTTTTATCACTCGATAACTTATATAATTCATTCGAGGCGGTGATAACCCATAGACTTTTGCCCTCTTCCGCAGGCGCCAGAAAGCGGATGTCCGGGAACAACGCGAGCCATTCGGTTTTGATCGATCCCTGAAGCTTGGGGTCTACCGTACGCCATTTGTGGCCATCATAAAACCACAAGTATCCGGCAGAGGCAAAATATTTTTTGAGGCCGGGCAGTGAATCATATTTAACAAATGAGTTTTTGAAACTCACGTAATGATAGAATTCTCCATTTTGTGTGATATACACCTCCTGACCGTACGCGAGCCCAACGGTCTTATCAACGGACGTGTGTGGAAGCAGAATGATTTCGGCGTCCAATATCTTACCTTCCTCAATACCCACTTTTATCGCCCTGTCACGGCCGCAAATCCAAAGATCTTGCAGGTTGTCTTCAAACATATAGTCTGAATGGATCGACAGTGAATCCGGAAATTCCGTTCGCTGCCATCCAGGGCCGGAAGGACGAAAGGATTTTATTCCATCGGAATACGTGCTGATAAACAGTTGCTTGAGGTTTTTAGAATAAAGAATTGCCCTCGATGGCTCCCGGTTCACGGGGATAGACTTCACCCCATCGATTTGAAAGACACCCCCCACACCTCCACACATAAGTTTTTTTTCAACGACCACCAATTGCTCTACTTTCCCCGAGATTCCAGCCACGCGTTTGTAGACATACTCCACTCCCTTGAGCACGCGCCTGGTCTTCTGGACCTGAATTTTTTTGGAACTGGTTTTAGCAACGACGGGCTCGGGGACAGGTGGATTCTTCTTTTTTCTCAGACCAAATAATCCACGCTTAATTTTCGCCCGCTCTTGTTTTACTTCTTCCGCTGGCGCTTTGGTTACAAGGGTTTGCGTGACATTGTACACTTCATCCTCAAAGATCTCATCCTTTGATAGCAAGAAGAGTCCCAATGTGGTTCCAACATAAACCTGGTTTCCCAGTGATTGAACACTTAACAAATTGCCAACCAGACCCGGATAATGATTAAATGTCCGAAATGGTAGAAAGGGATCTATCCTCGTAAATCCATAATCGTGCGCTACCCAGAGCCCCTTGTGCGCGTCTGTATGGAGGGCATAGACTTCATTGTCCGGCAGGCCGGCATAATAATTTGAAATCTCAAGTGTCTCACGTGTTTCGGTATCAACAAAGACGACGCCTCCACGCAGCGTGCCTATAGCCACCATTTGCTCCGTGACCCACGCACAATTGGCGACGATGTTGGCGGACAGGTAGAGTGAGTCTTTCGGCCTAAATTCACGGAGCGGCAGTCCTTCCTTTTGCAAAAAGAAATGATTCTCTTCGTTGGCGATTAAATCTGTTTTTCCATCCGGTGATTGTTTGCTGAAAATCAGTTGGCTGCGTTGAAGTTGGGGTATGCCCGCGGGTTTAAGACTCTGCCCTTCAATTATTTTTAGCCCTTCATTTTCAGTCGTCAAAAAAATCTGATGGCCGATTTGATACAAACCGGTAAAGAGACCTTGAGACTCCGTTGCCGAGAAAAGTACGCGTGCTTTGGACGCACGCATATCGAATTGAAAAAAATTCTCTTCGTTCAAAAAATAAACACAGCTGTCTTTGGAATATGAAGCGAAAATATTTTTTACCCCCGGCAGGGAATCAGACAACGGCAAATAACTCAGTTGATTGTTATCATTGAATCCGATTTTTCCAAATCCGCCAGACCCTCCGGCATATACTTCACCGGCAGCGGTGACGGTAAGGGAATAGACTGCCCCCTTCATTGGTACCAACACCCAGGTGCGACCATCAAATTGCAATACCCCTGACCGGTTAGCGAAATATAAAATGCCATTGTTATCCTGTTGAATGTCAAAACTCAGGTAGCTGATATTGTCATTACCGGGCCTGTAATGGGAAAGGAAGTAATGGCCCGTCTGGGCGCTGAGGAATTGATTGAATAAACCAACGAAGACAAAGACCAGTAGCAGTTTTCTCATTCGCGCGTGTTGTGAACCTTAAAGGTAATAAGATCAGCGTTAGGGATTTAACTGATTTTCGCCCAGTTGACGACTGTCTTTCGAAGGGATGAAAGGTGGTTTTTGATTGG
>JANYKP010000329.1 GCA_025358195.1 Cyclobacteriaceae bacterium | reverse complement strand
GAGAATATAAATTTGATTCCAAAATCCTTGGCATTAAAAACGGGACCATTACCCAATGTAATTTTTGCTGGGGGACTTTTAGACGATATCTCTTTGTAGTAAATGGCCATCTCTGCTCCTTCCGCAAGGCTGGCAGGGTTTGGGTTTTGACCTACACGATTGGGAGCGCCACCCCGCACGAATAAAAGTTTGGTACCATTCGGCGAAAATGCAAGCCCGGATATTTCCTGACCGTCATCTTGTTGATAATCTGTTAGCGTACGTGGTTGATCCAATCCGCTCTTAACGAGGATATTTCGTTTACCATGATCATTGATGACCCAGGCAATGGTTTTTCCATCCAAAGATGATGCAAAGCCTGACTCTATTGGATGACTCAGAAACAAATCCAGGGTGGTTTGCGAAAATGCATTGGCAGAAATGCAAACCAGAATGATAATCAAGCGGCTCATGTATATTTTTTTTTTGAAATATACTCAAAATTGAAAAAGCAGTAATCTGTTTTCCCAACCGGCATGAACTAATATGTATAAACGAATTGTCGAATTACTCCGACCAAACCGATCACCGATTACCGATCACCGTTTCCAGACCGATCACCGTTTCCACACCCTACTCCTTCTTCTTCTTAAAGAAACGCCCCTTCTTCTCAGGAGCATTTTCCGCTAAGGTCACACACTCCTCGAGTGTTAGCTCCACCGGGATTCTGCCTTTGGGAATTTTTACATTCTTTTTACCTGCCTTGATGTAAGGACCAAAACGTCCGTTCAGGATTTGAATATCTGGGTTGGTCTCAAACGCCTTGATTAATTTGTTGGCATCCGCTTCACGCTTAGCCTGTATAAGCTCCACGGCCCGCTCTGGCGAAATGGTATAGGGGTCTTCTTCCTTTGGGATAGAAACAAATTTTTTATCATGCAAAACGTAAGGTCCAAATCGTCCGATGTTGGCCACGACGGGCTTGTCCTCAAATGCACCAAGATCGCGGGGCATTTTCATCACCTCTAACGCATCTTCCAACGTCAGGCTTTCAATGAACTGCCCTGGACGCAAGCCGGCGAACTTTGGTTTTTCAGGGTTGCCATCCTCCGGGTTTTCTCCGATCTGAACGTAAGCTCCCCACCGGCCAAGCTTGGCATACACTTTTTTGCCGGACTTTGGGTCGATGCCCAACTCACGATTTTTGTTTTGGACCGACGACCGCTCCACTAATTCAGTTTTGGTTACCGTTTTATGAAACGGGCGGTAAAACTGTTCGATCATCTTTTGCCACTTGATTTTCCCATTGGCGATTTCATCGAACTCCTGCTCGATGGTGGCCGTAAAAGAATAGTCGGTAATGTCGGGGAAATGTTCAACCAAGAAATCATTCACCACCATGGCGATGTTGGTGGGGAAAAGTTTATTCTTCTCCGCGCCTGTAATTTCTGATTCAAGTTTGTTGGTCACCTGATTGTCGACCAACGAATAAACTTTGTACTTCCGCTCCTTCCCTTCCCTGCTTTCTTTTACAACGTAACCACGCTTTTGAATCGTCGAGATGGTCGGGGCATAGGTGGACGGCCTGCCGATTCCCAGTTCTTCCAATTTTTTTACCAGTGTTGGTTCGGTGTAACGAGCTGCATGTCTTGAAAATGTTTCGGTAGCTGTAAGTTCATTCAGTTTCAAATCCTGGCCAACTGTTAATGGAGGCAATACCTTGCTGCCCTCCTCCTGGTCGCTCTCGTCATCATCTTTCGACTCCATGTACACCTTGAGGAAGCCTTCGAACTTAATGACTTCACCTGACGCGGTAAGGGTGCGAGGATTCGTAGAAATTTTTATAGTAGCCGTTGTCCTCTCTAGTTCCGCGTCAGCCATTTGCGAGGCGATCGCACGTTTCCAAATCAGATCATACAGACGCTGACCATTTCTGTCAGCACCTGCCTCCAACAATGAAAAGTCAGTTGGTCGGATAGCTTCGTGAGCTTCCTGAGCGCCGGCCGATTTAGTTTTATAACGACGGGTCTGGATAAATTCTTTTCCAAATGCCGACTCAATCTGCCGGGTTGCTCCTTGAACGGCTTCATCCGACAGGTTCACTGAATCGGTACGCATATACGATATCTTACCCGCCTCATATAGCTTTTGTGCCACTACCATAGTTTGCAAAACCGAAAAGCCAAGCTTCCGACCAGCTTCCTGCTGCAATGTGGATGTGGTAAAGGGCGGCGCTGGAGATTTTTTGGCCGGCTTTTTTTGTAAATCACCGATTGTAAAAACAGCATTTTTGCACGACTCCAAAAATTCAGCCGCCTCTTTTTCGGTCTCAAATTTTTCACCGAGCTCAGCTATTAGTTGTTTGCCCTTCCCAAGATCGAAAATAGCGGCGACCTTAAAAGAAGACTTTGCTTCAAAGCGTTCGATCTCACGTTCACGCTCTACCACCAACCGGACAGCCACAGATTGCACTCGTCCTGCCGATAAGCCTGTCTTTATTTTCTTCCAGAGGATCGGCGACAATTCAAAACCCACCAACCTGTCCAGTACTCGTCGTGCCTGTTGAGCATTGACGAGATCAATATCAATCCCGCGAGGGTTCTCAATCGCGTTGAGGATCGCCTTCTTTGTAATCTCCGTGAAGACAATCCGACGGGTCTTTGCATCGTTCAAATTCAACACCTCTTTCAAGTGCCAGGAGATCGCCTCTCCTTCCCGGTCTTCGTCACTGGCCAGATAGACCATTTCGGCATCTTCAGAGAGCTTCTTCAAATTCGCTATCACATCCTTTTTATCCGCGCTGACTTCGTAGGTCGGCTCGAAATTATTTTCGACGTCAATCGCAGCATTTCCTTTCCGCAAATCGCGGATGTGACCCATGCTCGAACTCACTTTATAATCCTTCCCCAGATAACCTTCTATGGTCTTGGCTTTCGCGGGAGATTCAACAATCACAAGGTTCTTTGCCATCTAAAATTTTGTTTGCGAAGGCCTCAAATATCACACTTTTTTAAAAAATCAATTTTCGATGATACTATTTGCCGTTAATTTTGAACCAGTTTTGTAACATTTATTCGATCAAATGACCAAAGTCCTTGTTGTGCTGCGTCACGCGCAAAGTGCTGGTAAACAGAGTGGACAGCTCGATTATGACCGCACACTTACCCTTCAGGGACAAGTAGCAGCGAGGGCGCTGGGCCAGAAATTAAAACAACAAAATTATAATTTTCAATTAATCCTCTCGAGCAGCTCAACGCGAACGCGTCAGACCGTCGAGCTGATAAATGAAAAACTTCAGCTACCCTCAGAAAAAATTCTGTTCAAACCTGAATTATACGAAGCCCTGATGGTACATTGGCTCGACCATATTTATGGATTACCGGATGACATAAATCAGGTCCTGCTGGTAGGTCATAATCCATGGCTTTCCATACTGGCAAGTAGATTCAAAGGAAGCATACTCGAACTCGGTCCCTGCGAGTTGATTGGTTTTGAGTTCGAACATAAGAAGTGGCGGGAAATCGGAGATCAGGGACAGGAAATTATGAGCATCAAATAAAAGCAGATGACGGCAGATGAACAGGCAGCACAATTCGATGTGAACGGTGATGGAATCCCCGGCCAACTTTTCGGATTGCCCTTCACTCCTGAAACGGCAAAGCTTGTCATCGTACCCGTGCCGTGGGAAGCGACCGTCTCGTACAGAACGGGCGCAGCAAAAGGTCCGGAAGCAATACTAAAAGCTTCTCGTCAGATTGATTTTTTTATGCGCGATATTCCAGATGCGTGGAGAATGGGTATATCCATGCTCCCGATACCGATTGAGATCAAAGCTGAAAGCGATCGATTAAGAACTTTAGTGAACTACTTTCATGCCGTCGGGCAGCACAGTGACGAGCATTCAACTATTTTTTTAAACAAGATAAACGAAGCGCTTGAGAGCCTCATGATTTATGTAAAGAAAACTACCCAGACCTATTTGAATGAAAGTAAGATGGTAGGACTACTCGGAGGTGACCATAGTGCGCCTTTGGGTTTCATCCGGTCGTTAAGCGAGAAATACGACCGCTTCGGCATTTTGCAAATTGATGCTCACACGGATTTGAGAAAAAGTTACGAAGGGTTTGCGTATTCTCATGGGTCGATCATGTACAATGCTTTGAAGACTTCTGCCGTCAGTCGCCTGGTCCAGGTGGGTGTCCGCGACTTTTGCGAGGAGGAGTCTCAGATGATGAAACGTGGCATGGGAAGAGTAAAGACGTTCTTTGATGATGATATAAAGACAACACTGGATAGTGGCAAATCCTGGGATTCAATTTGCGCTCAAATTATAAAAGAACTTCCCGAGAAAGTCTATATCAGTTTTGATATCGATGGGCTCGATCCCAAGCTCTGTCCGCATACCGGTACGCCCGTGCCGGGTGGACTTGAATTTCATCAGGCTGCCACGCTTATCAAAACCGTAGCGACCAGCGGACGTACCATCATCGGATTTGATTTGAGTGAAGTCGCACCGTGTGATCAGGATGAATGGGATGCCAATGTTGGGTCACGCATTTTGTGGCAACTGTGTAATTGGATGGGCGTTTCGAATGGAGCTTTGAAAGTAGGCAGTAGACAAGGGGCGCTGTAAACTTTGGACTTTAAACTTTACAATTTAAACTTTTGGCTTTGATCGGTATTTCAATTTAAACCCATTCAGCCAACTAATTTTCTTATTTTGCCAATCTTTAATTTGAACGCATGAGTGAACTTATTGGCAAAATTGCAACCGGGGTTTGGACTCCTATCCTATTTCTCCTGATTCTCGGTGGTCTGTTCTTTTTCTTTTACTCACGATTCATTCACTACCGGTACTTCTCTCATTGCATTGCCATTCTTCGCGGCAAGTACCACAATCCAAATGATCCGGGACAAATCAGTCCATACGAAGCGTTGTCGACTGCATTGGCATCAACGGTGGGGATGGGAAACATAGCGGGAGTGGCCGCTGCGATCAGTATCGGCGGACCAGGAGCCTTATTCTGGATGTGGGTCACCGCTTTTGTGGGAATGTCAACCAACTTTTTCACCAGCACATTATCGGTGATGTACCGCGGTAAGGATTCCGCAGGGGTCATTCAGGGCGGACCGATGTACGTTATTCGTGAAGCGCTGGGCAAAGCCTGGCAGCCATTGGCGGTTTTGTTCTGTCTATGCACCATGATTGGATGTCTTCCTATTTTTCAGGCGAACCAACTTACGCAAGCCATTATTGATATCGGAGTTCCTTCCGAAGAAGCCAAAACCTGGTCTTTTCAGTTCCTGGGGTTTGAAATCAATACATTAAAATTCGTAATCGGAACCATCCTGATGATCATTTCCGCTTTCGTCATTATCGGTGGCATCCAACGCATCGGAAGTTGGGCCGGCAAGATGGTACCCCTGATGATCATCATTTATTTCGGTTCTGTGCTCGCTATTTTGATCGTTAACATTTCTTCGCTGCCGCACTACCTTTGGTTGATCGTTTCAGATGCATTTGCTGCTGAACATTTTCATGGCCAACCAGCGTTGGGCGGCGTTGTGGGAGGACTTATTGTAGCCGGTGTGAGAAGGGCTTCATTTTCCAATGAGGCAGGTATTGGCACCGCACCGATGGCCATGGGCGCTTCACAAAGTACAGAGCCGATCCGGGAAGGATTGGTCTCCATGCTCAGTCCCGCGATTGATACACTGTTGGTTTGCACGCTGACTGCTCTTGCCATACTCGTAACGGGAGTTTGGCAAACCTCAGGCGCCAATGGCGTTTCCCTGACGGCGATTGCGTTTGAAAATTCGTTGGGTGATACCGGAAAATATTTATTGTTGCTTTGCGCTTTCTTCTTCGCCATCACCTCCCTGTTCTCCTATTCGTATTACGGAAGCAAAGCGCTCGCCTTTCTGGTGGGCGTGAAAGCCAGTAAATACTACGATTATTTTTATCTGTCAACCATCATCATTGGCGCCGTGGCCTCCATGACCGATGTGATCAATGTGATCGACATTGCCTATGCACTGATGGCGATACCGACGATGCTCTCAGGATTTGTGCTTGCACCTAAAGTGCTGGCGGAGGCACGGTCGTATTTTGGGAGGATGAAGGGAGATTTGTAGTACAAGCTTGGTATTTTCATAATCAGGATCGTTTTTTGATCGGAGCAGTACCCATGCTCCAGGAAAACCTTACAATCAAATGCAATACCTTGGGTGCCAAAGGAATCAGCAAAAAAATATTACTTTTATATGATTCTTAAACAATATGAAAGCAGCAGACTTAAAATTTAACTTAGTAGAGAGCTACCTGGGCCTGTTGAACAACTTAAGTCCCGCCAATAAGCTTGAATTGATTTCAAGACTGTCAGACTCGCTGAAGGGTTCTGAAAAGTCGACAGACAAGTCATTGA
>JANYKP010000318.1 GCA_025358195.1 Cyclobacteriaceae bacterium | reverse complement strand
ACCATATTGACGGGATGGGAGCAACAGCCTTCGCTTACACTTGGTTACAGCTTTGAAAAATCTGCGGTCATAGTACGAGGCGATGTCTACTATACGAATTCGTTTCACTTGAGTGAAGGTAACAATGTAATTTCTTTTACCGATGGGGGCCTCAACGGATATAGTGTCACCACCAGCCTCGAACAGCGGTTGTGGAAAAACAGGGTACTATCTTTTGGCATTAAAATAAATTATGTTCGGTACCATATTCTTGCGTGGCCCACATTTCCGGTAAACAGCTACCGGTACTATGTTCCGGAATTTCAAGTAGGACTGAAGTTTAAATAGAATTTAATGAGCATGAAATTCTTATACTATTTTTTTCCCTCTTTCTTGATTGTGCTGGTTTCATGTTCTTCATCCTATAATGATATCACACCACCACCGGTGAGCCAGGATATCAATCTTATCAACACGGTGCCGATTTCTAATACCATCATGAAGCCAATGGAGGGTATCTACAAGCTAAGTGATGGCAATGCGGACTTGGGTAAGCAGTTTGTTTGCAAGGTGTCCAAATACAAGATTTCTTTTTTTAGCGACGCAAATGGAATTTTTATCATCCTAAAATATGGCCTGAATCCTTCGGACAATTCCATTCGATTTTCAGGATTTTGGAGATATTCGGAAAACACCAGGCAAGGTTTGATAAGTTTTACAATTTCAAATAGCGGAGGGGCCACTAAACTGTTACAAGATGGAATCGTTACCAACCTGATGCTGGTGGGCGTTTTTGGCGAAGGCAATGGGACGTCCCGCGGAATTGCGTTACAGTATATGCGCCCTTTTTCGCAATACGCAAAGGACAACGAGTTCATGGTCTTTGCCCACCACGGCATCCAAACTACGGCGAATCCGCCCTATGCAGAAAATTCATTAAAGGCGGCACTTTTTGCGCAGGATTACGGCGTCAACGGAATCGAGTATGATATACGCCTTACAAAAGATAACGTTCCTATCTGCATTCATGACGAAGCAATCAACACGCGCTTAACACAGAAAAGTCCATTGTCTGGGAATTATAATCAATACAGTTATGCGTTTCTTCGCGACTTCATCGATTTGATTGACGGCCAGCAAATACCTTCCGTTGAACAAATGCTGCAGGTTGTTGTTGATTCTACTAACCTGAAATATGTTTGGCTGGATATCAAAGGAGACCCAGGCATTTTTGAATATTTGAAACCCTTGGTGCAAAACGCCTACGCACACGCGGCCTCAAAAAAGAGAGAGTTTACAATTATTGCCGGCCTGCCATCAAAAGACGTGATTGCAGAATTTCAAGCGACCCCAAATTATAAGCATCCCACGATATGCGAATTGAGCATTCAGGATGCCATCGACAATAATTCGTTGTTCTTTGGGCCACGATATTCGGAAGGGTTACTGTTGGAAGATGTTGACCGGGCGCATAGCCTGGGCATAAAAGTCGTAAGCTGGACCCTCAATGATAAGAAGATTATCAGGAACTACTTACAAAACGGAAGATTTGATGGGTTCATTTCGGATTATCCTGCATACGTAGTATATGATTTCTATACACTTTTTTGAGCAATTCTGTTGATCAACAAATTGAAAAAATGAATATTCACAAGGTCCTTGCGGGAATTCTGATTTGCTTTTTGCCGACCCTGGTGACAGGCCAAAAGGACGGGCCACCTGATACCAAGAGGCATAAGTTTACAATCTCCCTGGGAGGAGGTCCAAATTACTATTTTAACAATCTGGTGAGGTTCAAAAAACAGGTAAATGAATTCAATTATTCTTTTGGAGGTAGATTCATGTGGGAGCCCGAACATTTGCTTAGTCTCGGATTTGAGACGGGGTATTACCGACTGTACAACCTCAACCTGAAGGGGACCCAAAATACGAGTATCAGGAATAGTGCCATTCCCCTTCAAGTTGTGATTTCCATGAGATTTTTGAAAGTATGTTATTTCAATTTCTCCATGGGAAGGACCCTGCTTATAAATGACATCACCACCGATGCGTATGGAAATTTTGATGCGGTTACGTTTTCGTTGGCCGACTTTGCATCATCGGTTGGCTACCGACGTAAACTTAATGATCGGTTCTCGCTAAATGCTGAAACGAAATTCTTTTACGCTACAAAGGCAGAAGACAGGAATATCGCCCTTCTATTTATGCTGAGTTATGGCTTTAAATAGGAAGTCCTTTTGACGAAATCAAGGGTTAATCACCAAGCCAAAGGGGTCCCTAAGTTTTCAGTTTCATAATCGCCTATTCGATCGTTTCAATAAGAAAGGTTTTGCCGTCAAAGATAAACGAGCCCTTTGGCCCCAACCCTATCAGTTTTTGACCAATTGGTGAAGCTGGAGAAATGGCGAAATAGGTTTTGTTCTGAATGATAAACTGACCAGCACTTATTGCAATGTAGAAGCTACCTGGCTCGTGTGTACAAGACTTCCTCGTTGAACACTGAGCGGCTTTCCAGCGGGCTCGATTTGATCCAGCGCTTGCTTTAATTTTAACGATTCAGCTCGCTGTAATGAGTTCTTTTCAATTTCTAATTGGGCCATAGCCCGCCCGGTCTCATATTTATCACCGGCGCTGCTCTTGGTTTCTTCGTTGGCGGAAAGTTGAGCTTCCCGGATGGCCTCTTCGGCACCTGCCAGCCGTCTTTGGACAAACTCAAGACAAAGCGTGTGAAGTTGTTGTTTCAGAGAAGGCAAGCCAGATTGCATGAAAACCATTGTATCGTACGTAACCCGGAACAAATTAGAAGTGCTTCAAATTTAAGCATGCATAGTTAATTTATCCGGATCAAATTTCATAGTTAATCCATGTGTGCCAATTTGGCGAATGCAGTAAACGAAAAAAGCCATGACCGACTAGTCATGGCTTTTAGATCAGTCTTTATAAGGACTGTTGCGATTAACTCAGCTCTTTTTCAAGAGCAGTGATCTTTGTTTGTGCTTCGACGTTGCCCATGGAGAGAGAAAGTTTATAGAGTTCCAATGCTTCCTTTCTTGTTTCCTTCTTCTTGCGTGGAGCAAATTTGGTTCTGTTTGCAGCCGTTTCCAGTGCCTGAGCCTGGGCAAAATAAAGATTGGCAACCTTGATCCTATTTTGCTCATTGATGTCTTCTACCAACCCTTCGAGTGATGCGACATCTCCCTCTTTCACTTTAATAATTTCATCCCTGCTGGATAGAATTGAATCTTTCTTATGGCTGCTCACCCAAAGACCGCGATTTTCTTCACGCATCTTTACAATATCCAATTGGAGAGCAGTGATTTCTTCCGACCTGGCAGCCAGATCAGCTTTTAATCTTTTAATGGTGGCCGAAGACACGCGATTTGAATTTTTAAGTGATTTTTGAACTACTTCAAGTTTTGCCTGGGTGTCCTTAATATGGTTGTTAATGTCTTTCAACCGGCTGATATAGTCAGCATAGGAGGTACCTTCCACCATTTTGTTCCGCAACATTTTGCGACTAACGTCAATGGAATCAATAAGCACGCCCACCTCGTTCATCGACTGCTCTACTTGCCGACTTGCCCTTAGCTCAACGCTCAGCGAGTCAACCTTGCTTTGAAGGCGCTCTTTTTCTTTTGTGTCACAGCTGAAAAGCATCACAACAAGACTTAAGCCTAAGGCATACGTTTTCATAATTTTCATAGTAGTTTTATAAATGTTTTTGGTCTGAGATAAGAATTTCTTATCCCGGTTAGTTTAGAAATACCACTACTCAAAAAATAATGCCAAGCAAACGACGGTTATTATGCACGTCTAAAGGAGGAGGAGCAAAGAAGCAAAAGGCCAAAAGGCCAATTTTGTGTAGAAATCTCCACAATTCGGGCTTGTGGATCATACAGGTCGATAGCATGAGGCCAAGGTTTTTTTAGTCCGCTAAAAGATTTAAATGTTACAATTGACTGCGGCGTCTAAGTCTTAATTCCCAACCTCGATACCCAATCCGGCAATCAAATATGGTTTCGACTTGTCAAATTTTAGCTGAAACGTTCCGGTTAAACCCTGGTCATTCTCCAGAACCATTTTTAGAATCTCCCCTTCAGATTTTATGGAAATGATCTTGCTGCCACCAAAGTCTTCATGTAATCGTTCGAACATCATGGCCTTACCTTCCAGATTATCAGCGGCTTTTCCCTCCGTTTCGGTATCGGATTTTCCTTCAGCGATTTGTGCTCTCATCGGTTTATCAATCAATGACTGGGAATAGTTTTCTCTGACGAACTTCTTCCACTCGTCCTTACTCGTAAGGCCCAGGACCCGGTGCATTTCCCGACCCCGCTTTTCCATGACTTTTTCCATTGATTCCTGGGCGAAAGTGGTTAAGAACAATCCGCTGACAACCACGAGAGCAACTAGTTTTTTCAAAGTAATGTTGGTTAAATCTTGTAGCAATAATGAAGTTTTTCCGCTAACCTAATGATAAAGCAAATGGCGAATTAGTTTTAAACGTTCCTGATCTCCTAAATTTAGGGTGATGCCGGACCTGGAGTACTTGTCAGGCCTATACGGGGACTATTTTCCATAGATCACGCGAATTTCGCTGGGAATCTGCGCAAATTTCATGACCATATTTGATTTATTGAAAAGTACTCCCTATATTTGCGCAGC
>JANYKP010000273.1 GCA_025358195.1 Cyclobacteriaceae bacterium | reverse complement strand
TGGCCTATAAACTTAAATAAATCGATGAAGTTATCAAGACGGTTTTCCTGGCTGGCATTGGTTATCCTTTCAACAGCTTGCACCAAATCAAAAATTCAGGATTTGGTACCCGATAAAAATAATGGCGGCATTACGCTTCCCGAAAAATTCGGAGCCGTTGTGGTCGTGGACTCGATTGGACGGGGAAGGCACATGGCAATTAGTTCCAGGGGAGATATTTATCTCCATTTGAGCAGGCTGGCGCTAGACGGCAAAGCAATTATTGCGTTGCGCGATACAACTGGCGATGGTCGCGCAGATGTCATTAAAGGATATTCCGGCATTACGGGTACGGGCATCAAACTGCACAACGGCTACCTTTATTATGCCGATGAAACTCATGTGTTCCGAAGCAAGTTGACGGAGCGAGAATTATTACCATCCAATGCACGGGACACTTTAGTGACGATGGTAGCAGGAGTTGGACACATGGCTAAAACATTTACGTTCGATGGCAAAGGCGGCATGTATGTAAATATTGGCTCGACAAGTAATTGCTGCGAGAAAACATTGCGAATGCCGCACACAGCGGGAGATAGTCCTTGCGTTGAGCTGGAGACGCGCGCAGGTATCTGGAAGTTTGATGATAACACCCTGGGACAAAAGCAAGACCTTAAATACCGATACGCGACCGGAATAAGAAACGCAGTGGCCCTTTCCTGGAATTCAGATGTTGACCGCCTGTATGCCCTTCAGCATGGCAGAGACGATCTTCACCGTTATTGGCCGGAATACTATACGGAAGATCAAAATGCAGAACTTCCCTCTGAGATATTTTTTGACCTCGAACAAGGTGACAACATGGGTTGGCCTTACTCCTATTACGATCATATTCAAGGTAAAAAACTGTTGAACCCAGAATATGGCGGAGACGGAGTGAAGACCGAGGGCTGTGAAAAATTCAAAGACCCGTTGCTTGGTTTCCCCGGGCACTGGGCACCCAACGACTTGCTGTTTTATAAAGGTGACCTCTTTCCTCAAAAATATAAAAGGGGAGCCTTCATTGCTTTTCATGGCAGCTGGAACAGGCTCGGTCACGAGCAGCAAGGTTTCAAGGTGGTTTTCGTGCCTATGAAAGACGGGAAGCCTTCGGGTCCTTACGAGGTTTTTGCAGACGGATTCATCGGACCACAACCCATTACCAATCCCAACAATGCTTTCTTCAGGCCTTGTAGTCTGGCCGAGGGGCCGGATGGGTCTCTTTACATCTCTGATTCACAGCACGGACGTATCTGGCGCATTGTATATTTTAAAGATGGAATAACTAAGACTGCTGATCGCACCTTGTATCAGCCGGTAGTAAAGAAAGAAGAAGAGCCTGTTCCTGATGAGTTGCAGGCGGGACGAATGGCCTATAACACCTACTGTGCTGCTTGTCACCAACGAGATGGCAAGGGCGCACCCGGAATGAATCCTCCTTTAGCAGGGATCAACCTTGTGACAGGAAATAAGACAGAGTTGATCAACATCATATTGAAAGGATACGACAAGCCAACGAAAATCAACGGAGAATCCTATCAGAACGTGATGCCACCGCATAGCTGGCTGACGGATCAGCAGATTGCAGATGTGTTGACATACATCCGTAAATCATGGGGCAACAAAGCTGATGATGTTAAGTCAGACGAAGTGGCAAAAGTCAGAAGCTCGGATAATTATAAATAAGATTGGTTCACGGATCCAGTGAACCGTCCCGGGCCGTTGCTTCCGACAAGCCGCCAATTGAGATATGCGTCACCGGCTATTTGGGTTGTGTGAAGAAAAGATTGTAAAAAAACCTTTCAGTAAATGCAGGGTAGGCACTTTATCATTAAAGAGAAGTCTCGGTGTTAGTTAGTTACGAACTTTGAAAATATAGCACTTATGTCAGAAAATCAAAATGATTGGCCCGGGGTTTTGCTTACGAGCTCGGATTTGAATGCTAAAAAGATCTATGAGAAAGATTGGTCTCAACATTCCATGGGACCAATTGAAAAATGGTCTAAAAGTTTTATTACAATACTTACTACATCCATGGGGTCGCAGTTTCCTGCATTGATGCTGTGGGGTGAGGACTTCATTACATTTTACAATGCAGGTTATGCAGCTGTTCTGGGTGATAAACAATATTGGGCTCTGGGCGTGCCCCTTAAAGACGTTTGGCCTGAAGCTTGGGAATCACTTAACGGAATGTTAAAGGGAGTGCTTTTAATATAATACTTCCGCAGAAACAACAAGAACTGATTCTAACTATTTAGTGTCGGTATTGTGACAGTCATTAAGGCAGATATTCTTCCGCTCTGGCCCTTGCCTCTTTTGGTTCTATTAACAGTACTATCCACCCGCAATAGCACCGATCAC
>JANYKP010000259.1 GCA_025358195.1 Cyclobacteriaceae bacterium | reverse complement strand
GGAAATACCATGATGCTTAAACCTTTTAACAGGCTTTTCACGGTTTTTACATTTAGGCCTCCAATTTTAGCATATTTTTCCTAACGGAAGAAACCAAAGAAATTTAATTTTACTCGCCGGAGAGAAATTCCGTAGTATTGCAGCGTTTTTTTTGGGCCCTTAGCTCAGATGGTTAGAGCAGCAGACTCATAATCTGCGGGTCGTTGGTTCGATACCAACAGGGCCCACATTAATACCCGATTGCCGTGTCGTCAGGTCGCATCCATCTTTTGCCTCCTCTATTTGAACGGAATACCTGACAATTTCAACGTTGGCCACTGGTCCGCGTTCCTACAAAGGCCCATTTCTTATCTTTGTCTCAATGAGCTCAAAAGAAAAAGAGAACCGGTATAGAGAAGCCTTGCGTTATTTTGAAAATGCAAATGAAATCTTACGCACTAAAGCCAGAAAGAAGGACCGCTATTATGAGGATGGAAAATATGTTCGTATGGCCTGCGGCACAGCGTACAGTGGCGTGCTGAAAGCGGTTGATGCTTACCTGGAATTGAAAGGTAAACCGATTCTGAAGAAGAAGTACGCACGCGTTTCAGTTGATGACTATCAGAAGCGTCTGGCATTAATCGACAAAGGAGTCTTAAACAAATTTAACACTACCTATCAGATGCTCCATCTGAACGGTTATTACGAAGGTTTGCTTAATGCTGATGCAATTCAAGTGGGTCTTCATTCCTTTGCGGAACTATTGGATGAAATCAGGCCTCCCGGGCTTCAAAATATTACGCTTGACGAGAAATAGTCCCTCACTTTCCCTGTCAGCAGAAGTGTCCGACAGCAACCGTTTAGTGATGGGATGCGGACTATTGCCAACTGCAAAATAACTTGTCTCGCTTTCATTGCTTTTGTTTATGATTGCAATGGGAGTTTTGTGTTCAAATGTTGACCCGACAAAGTTTATCGAAAACTGAGCCGTAAAGCAGGAACTTCCTCATTATCTTTCAGTCGAACGAACTATGGAACTAACTCCCAAGAAAATCTTCCTGCACCTGGGTCTCTTTCTCTTAACCTTTGTCACTACTACATTGGCAGGAACGGAATGGATACATGGCAAATCAGTTTTCATGCAAGGGTATTCCTGGCAGGACTTCATCAGCGGCATGTCGTACTCTGTTCCCTTCCTCCTTATCTTAACAGCGCATGAGTTTGGACATTACTTTACGGCTATCCACTATCAGATCAGGACCACCTTGCCGTATTATATTCCACTACCTCCTTTTCCCCTGATGTTTGGTACACTGGGTGCATTGATTCGCCTGAAAAGTCGGGTCCCTACCAAACAACAGAATTTTGACATTGGTATTGCCGGACCGTTGGCTGGCTTCGTAGTAGCTATCGGAGTGTTATGGTATGGCTTCGCCACCTTGCCGCCGCCTGAATATATTTTTCAATTTCATCCTCAGTATGAGCAATTCGGATTGGATTACGCAACGTTTGTTTATGCACCCCCGCACATTCAGGATGGCACGGTGGATGTAATCATTGGTAAAAATTTACTTTTTTTATTTTTTGAAAAACATGTTGGCAACCCAACGCGTATTCCGAATGTTCATGAAATCATTCACTACCCTTTTTTATTTGCCGGATTTCTTTCTCTTATTTTTACCAGCATCAACCTGCTTCCCATTGGTCAGTTGGACGGTGGTCATGTACTGTATGGTTTGCTGGGCTTCCGCGGCCACCGCATGGTTGCTTCCGTTGTATTTATTGTCTTTTTGTTTTATGCCGGCCTTGGAGTAGTTGTTCCGGGCACCACATTACAAATTTTTGGTTGGACGATACCTCATATGCTGACTATCCTCTTGTTTATTGGCTTTCTGTACACCTGTCTTTCGGGATTAAGGTGGGGATGGCAAAATCAATTGATGGTTGCCGTCATACTCTTTGCAATTCAGTATTTCCTTGCCGTATACGTTCCTGCCATCCGGGGTTATTCGGGATGGTTATTGTTTGCCTTTATGATTGGTCGTTTTATTGGAGTCTTGCATCCTCCATCAGAAATAGAGGCACCCCTTACCTTCGGAAGAAAAGTTTTAGGGTGGATCGCCCTGGGAGTTTTTGTGGTATGTTTTACGCCAGCACCCATTGACCTGATCATGGTCAGTCCGCCCGCACCATGATTTTTTCTGAATAGAATTTCCCTTTTAGCAAGTAACGGACCACGACCAGGCCAGAAACTGGTGAGACGAAGCTAAGTGATTTTGAATCACTTAGCTGTTGCAGTTCTATATCAATTCTCCTGCCCGTGATGTCAAAAACAAGGACACTTTCAGCATCCGCTGGCAAATAGCAAAGTCGCGTAGTGGGATTTGGATAGATTGGTTCGGATATGTTTGTTGTTTCAAGACCTGTCGTGGGTGCCTTGAGATTTGGATTACCAAACCCCGGCCGGACCATCATGCTGCCCTTTACCGACACATTCTGCACCCAGGTGCCGTTGGTGTTATAATAAATTTTATCACCGTTATCGGTGTTCTTATCCAGACCAACCGGTATCGATGCACTGGAAAGTTGTTTCCAGCCTATGAAGAAATCACCTTTGATAGCAACCGGCGGATCAAGTTTATAGGTTACGAATTTATTTTTAGTTGTTCGGGCAACGGAAATATTCTGCTGATACAAAATGGACGAAGCGGCATCCGACAAATTGCTACGTACCTGAAGCTGGAGCGATTGACTTGTATTATCTCCAAACTCAGGAAAATAAATATTCACGTTGACTAATGTATCCGGTTGGTTCGACTTATTAAGAAATTTAAAGGCCAGATAGGAACCTGATTGATTGAGACCGGCACCGTACTCCGCAGCGCCGTCATCATAGGCATAATAAGAAGATAAAACATACTTGCTCCGTATGCCATCATTGATGCGAAAGTCAATTGGACTGTACCTGGCGGGATCGTAGTCACCGTTCTGTGCAGGCAGCACATTGTCTTTGGTGGCCATGGAGAACGAGAGGTTGATCCCGATTGAATCAGCCAACGGATTAAAATTGCTGACGGCGGGAATTTTATTTAATACGAGGTTCAAAAATTGCAATCCGTTCAACGTCGTTAAGGGATCCTGAGCAACATCCAGTGTAATAGTTGCAGAGGTAGCGGGCAGCCGACCAATTTTTGTAGTGATATTGGCTTTGGTGTTATAGTCAAATGGCTGAATGTTGTCTGCTCTCAAGTTGTAAAGATCAAGCGATGGTTTTTTAAGATTTCCAGATGGATTCTGTAAAAAATGTTTGATGGGCATCGCATAATAATCTACAAACAAGGAACTAAGAGAAGAAGAGACGGTGCGGTCGGGATAGGAGGTGTCACCGGGAGAGCGACCGGAATTTAAATAAACATAATCGATGTTCCAGGTATCATAGGGCCCTGAAAGCCGGGCAAAGTTTTGGAGGCGGAACTGAAAATCAGCGTGGTAAAAACGGTCATCGGCAACAGGGATAATAACCTGATAAAAAACATCCGGCTGAATAGCGTCACTATTTTCTACGGTGTACACGGTTTCCCACTTCTTATCGGAATTCTTAAACGAGAAAATAAGCTGATCGCCATTGTCAGGTGCCTCTCCATGACCTTTGACCTGGTAGTAGAAGCTGATGTAGACACTGTTACGAAGTGCAGGATCAACGAGGTCCATCCGGATGGGCAGCGATACCAGTTTATCGGCCAGGCCTTTTGCGAGCACATCATTAACATTATAGGGCTTGCCAAGCGAATCAACTCCGTCAAAGGTGACACTATTCTTGGAGGGTTGCCTGATCCCCAAGCCATTGTTAAGAAAAACAGATTTACCAAAAAGCCACAGATTTTCCTGCGGATAGGTAAGTGAATCCGAGTAGGAGAAGTCGTCCCAAAAGGGAAGGTTCAATGGGCCGGATGCCTGCGACCGCAATGAACGTGACTCTTTTGAAGAAATAAAGGGGTGTGATACATTAGAAGCAAGAGGGTACTCAACCAATTGTGCGTTGGAGGTAGAGAACAGGATAAAGGTCACGAAATACCACGTTAGAATTTTCACGCTACTCAAAGGAGATTCTTTTCATTTTCATTCTCTTCTTCCTTGAGATGGTAACCTTTCGGCCCAATCCACAAATCGATCGGATCGCCAATACTCACGGAGTCACCTGCCGCAGGGAATTGTTTTAAAACGTAGCTGACGATGTCTGTAGTATCCACATCCTCAGGAATTTGAACCGAACCGAGGTGCAGACTTAAGTTCCCCAGTCGGAGAAGTACATTTTGATAGGGAAGGCCCACCATATTTCCGATCAGGAAATCCTTGGGACCCCCACCGTCACCAACCACAAGGTCAATAACAGACCCTTTCGGAATTCGAGTGCCGGGTGTAATAACGTTCCCATTCATACGTATTTCAATTAACAGGTCACGACTGGGGTGTCGCTTGTAAATAATACGCCCTCGTTTTAACTCATTACTTCGCAAAGTTGCTTCGGCTCCGACAAGCGAGCCTGAATTGCCCTCTCCAAATAAATTGGGTAAGGGTAAGGTCGGCGTTGATTTCCGGTTAATGGATATGAGAATCTTGCGATGGTCCTTTACCTTATGACCGGCCTTCGGGTACTGCTGCAACACGGTGAGTGGAGGATGCTCCGCCGAATAGGAAGAATCACCTACTTCATAACGAAGTTGTAGCGGATCAAGCAAGGCTTCAAGTTCCGTGATGTCTTTTCCAATAAGATCCGGCATTTCAATTTCTGCACCGTGGTTGGTGACGTTCGGCAAGTAAACATAGAAGAACCCGATAGCCAGCAACAAAACGATCCCAATGGCAAGACACAAATTTGCCAGCATCCCACCCAATGTATTCGACCGAAATGGAAATTTAAATTTCATTTTAAAATTTTAATGAAGACGCAAAGTTATGCTGAATTCGATCATTCATTTTATTTCTTTCAATTGCCAGGTCGATCAGTTGCGAAATCAGATCGGAAAACGAGATACCCCGTTCCTTCCACATCATTGGAAACATACTTGAATTTGTAAAGCCGGGGATGGTGTTGATCTCGTTCAGGTAAATCTCGCCGGTGTCTGAGTAAAAAAGATCTACCCTGGCATAATCTTCACATTTTAGCGTTTCAAATGCCCGTATCGACAATTCCCTTATTTTTTCAACGATATCTTTTGGCAGTTTCGCCGGCACGTCGATCGTCACGGCTTTTCCGTCCACATATTTCGCATCAAACGTATAGAACTCATAATCCTTGCTAATGATGATTTCGCCTGGTAGCGATGCCTGGGGTGGTGCGTTACCGAGTATGGCACATTCAATCTCCCGTCCTTTTATATATTGCTCAAACAGCAGTTCATGATCATAACGGAATGATTCCTCCACGGCAGCCGCAAAATCTACTTTTGATTTCACTTTCGTAACACCCACCGAAGAGCCCAGGCTTGCCGACTTGACCATGAACGGTAGGCCCAGTTTATTTTTGATTTCTTCAAACGTGGGTCGCGGGGAATTAAAACCCAAGGGTATGAAATCGGCCACCGGCAGCCCCGCTTGTTTCAACAGACGCTTGGCAATAATCTTGTTCATGGAAAGCGATGAACCTAAAACCCCCGTGCCTACAACGGGAAGATCCAGCGATTTTAGGAGACCCTGTATGCTCCCGTCTTCTCCATCAGTTCCATGAAGGACCGTAAAAACTACATCTACCGTTATTTTTTGCGATCCATTCTTCAGATAGGGCTCTTTCGGATCGAGTTGAATTGAAAGGGGTTTGCCTTTTTGAATATTTTTACTGACCGATTTGGTGAGATACCATTTTCCTTTTTGCGTGACCCCAATGGGCATCGGCGTAAATTTTTTCCGGTCGATAAATTCAAAAATATTTTTAGCCGAATTGACAGACACACCGTGCTCCACGGAACGTCCGCCATACAGGATTGCTACTTTGAGATTGCTCATCAATTAATAAATCGATGCCAAAGATAGAAATTCCTGTTAATGCCCGATGTAAACTTTCGTTGTGGTGACCTGGTTGTCGATTTGTAACCGGAAGAGATAAATACCGGTTGACTGTGTGCTGAAGTCAAAATAATAGGTTTGGTTGATCGTGGAAGGCAGGAGATTATCCGCAACAATTTGACCCATTATTGAAAAAATCTGGAGCCGTACATCTTTCTTTTCAGGAAGGTTAAATGTTAGCGCCAGGTTATATTGGGTAGCGCGGTCAGAGTAATAGAGTTGGTAGGGAAGGGGTGTAACGGGTGGGTTCGTATCATCACCGGCAAATACCTCGATGTTGTCAAGGTACATGTTATTTCCGTTCGCGTTTGTGACCACAAAAGCCAATCGGATATTCT